>WJKD01000586.1 GCA_014729315.1 Promethearchaeota archaeon
AATTTAGTAATATCCAATTTTTTACAAATCATCCTTTAAACCTAAAATCTGGATAATGTTTAATTTGCTTTTCACAGTTTCCCTCTGGAAAGATATAAATGAGAATTTCTTAATTATAATTGTAGGAATTAAGGTTTTTTTGTTAAATGAAAGTATATATTAGTACCATCTCTAAATATTTGGATTAGATCTGAATGTTTTTGTAAAACTAATAGGAAGGCATTTTAATTTGTTTAAACACAGAGAATCGAAAGATTAAAATATGTAAACAAATTTATTTAGTTAAGTAAACATCATTGTATATATAACTTTATTAAAATGAAATAATTTGAATCCCTCATCTACAAAACGTAATCTTATTATCGAAAGCGCCCTCAAGCTATTCTCAATTAAAGGTATAAATGGAACGACTGTTTCTGAATTGATTGAAAAGGCCAATGTTTCTCGTAGAACATTTTACAAATATTTTAATTCTAAGGAAGATCTCTTGTCGGAATTTAAGAGATTCAAGCAAATTGCATATTTTGATAAATTTTTTAGAGAAGTCGTTCCAAACTTCGTTAATCTATCCCCAAGAGCTCAAATGGAAGTCTTTATAGAAATTTTATTTGACACCTTTACTAGACCGAATCCTTACGAAAATTTATTTTTGAGAGCGTTAATGTCGCCCCATCTCCTCAATCTATTTGATATTGATCCAATGGATTTTTATAATTCCTCAATTGAGTTTATAGAAGGGCTTTTTAAAAGGCTAGAAATAGATAACCCTCGTCGGAAATCTAGGTTATTTTTAACGCTTCTTGATGGTGCGCTATTAGATAAGCATGTCTGCGATATTCACGACATTGGAATTGATTTCAAAATGTGGATGCACGACGTACGTATTGAAGTGAAGGATTGGATTGAAAATTACTTGCTTAAGTATAGAAAGAGTAATGAAAATAATAAAAAATAAGAAGTGAGAAATTATATATGAAATTTACAACATTTTTCTTTTCGGGAACGGGAAATACATGGTGGATAGCTAAACAATTTACCGATATAGCTCTTCAAAAAGGGCACCACGCTGAATATCTTTCAATTGAAAATGAAAATGTAAACAAATTAACATTTCTTGAAGAGAAATTAAAAAACACAGACGCATTAGGTATAGCGTATCCGATTTATGGATCTACAGCTCCTTATATCGTATGGGATTTTATGGAAAGATTGATATCAATTTCCAAAAGCACCTTAATGGGCGATAAAAGACTCAAGAATACTAAAGACGGATTACCTGATCCTATTCGGGAAAAGGTTGGCTATGTTTTAACTTCTATGGCTATGTTCAGCGGTGATGGTGCGTTAATTTTAAGAAAGAAGATGAAAAATCTTGGATTTCCCATTTTAGGGGCAATTAATATTAAATTAGCATCAAATATCAGTGTTCCTGGGTTTCATCTAGACCCTGTGAATGAAGAAAAATTAGCTAAGAGAAAGCGGAAAGCAAAAGAAAAAATCTCGAAATTTTTCGAAAGAATAGAGGCTGGTGATAAGAAGCTGGAAGGAAGATGGAATATCTTAGGAAAAATAGGAGGCATTGGACAGAGGATCTTTATGGACTGGGCATTGAATCGACTTCTAAATTTTAGCGTTGACCGAGACACATGCATAGAGTGCATGAAATGCGTAAATAATTGTCCAACGGAGAGTATTTATTTTGAGAACGACGAATTTGAGTTCGAGGACAATTGCACATATTGTATGAGGTGCTATAACTTTTGTCCGTCATACGCGATCAAAATAAACGACAAGAAATGCGATCCAGAAAAATATCTCCGTTATCAAGGTCCTACTGAGGATTTTAAACTCAAAAAGCTTACGAGCTAAGTATAAATTAGTTCAGAATTTAAAGATTTAAGTTCAAGATTTCTGTTTCGTTAAAATTAAAAAATTAGAGAAAAAAATATTTCGTCTTATTCTTCTTCGCCAATCTCTTCTCCCATTACTTCCTCTCCCATGAGTCTCATTACGGCATCAGCGAGCTTGTTTTGACTTCGGGACATAATACCTTTTATTTTTCCTTCTTTTCCCAAGACCCGAAGCATTATTCCGTTCCAGACAGAGCCTGGTTCTCCTTTCACCTGTTTGAATCGATCTCGAAACACTTTAACGCTGATATTATCGTATTTCTTTGCTGCTTCGGTGCATTTAAAACACAAAATACACTTATCTCTGTCAGCAACGATCTGCTCTCCTTCACGCGAGAGTGCTCCTACTGCGCATTCGTCCGCAAATGCATCTAGAACCTTTTCGTCTTTTTCGGTACATTTGATCTTTATACTTCCTTCAACAACCTTTCGTACTTCGTTTCCGCTTTCGAGCGTTCGGACCTCTTCTTGAAATTCTGGTAAGGAGCCGTTTTCAACTAAAAGTAACTTTTTCTCATCGTTAATAAAGAGTTCCAATGTATATCCCGGACAAATCCAAGTACAGCTTCCACACCATATGCATTTATCGGTATCGACAACGATCTTTTGGTCTGATTCCATACCCATCTCTTCGGGTGTGCCTATTGCAGTCCTTTTTAAGGGTTTTTCTTTTCCCTCAACCTTAATCGTAGTGACAGGACAAACCCTATGGCAAAAACCGCATTCTATGCACTTACTTTCGTCGTAGCGTAGCACCATTTCGTGCGAAAGCATCTTATACACGTAATCGGTAATGTTTTCGTCCACTTTGACGGTTTTTTTTGCTGGTAATGACATAAATCAAATCCTTATACAAATTGATTGTGTTATAATTAATAGATATGTTATACTATAAAAAAAGTATTCATTTTGTCAAATAATTTTCCATTTTGTTCAATCTTTCACTCTTTTTTTAACTACTTTTTGCGAATATGGGATTTGTTTACAAAATAATCGTCGACTATTGAATATTTTATTCGTTTAAAACTGTGATTTTTCTTATGTTTTTTATGATATACATTTTGAGAAAATCGTCTCTATCTAGCCGTCCGTTAAATTTAAGTTTGTTTCCCCTCTTTAAATTATTATCTTCAAACAGTCTCTCGCTTAATCGAACATTTAAGAGATCTAAATCTATAAGATCTTCTTCTCGAAACTCACTTTTTTTCTTCACGCGCAGACCTAATTTTACATCCTTTAAATCTAATAAATAATACACAGTTATAACTCCTTGAAATTCTTGCTCTTTTTTCTCTATTGCATCAATTATACCCTCGTAAACGGTGATCGCCTTACCGTTGTACGCAGCTAATTGAAAATCTTCGGTGCTTTTATCTACAATGCTAAAATTTTCTTCGGAAGTTTCGGACGCTGGAGCACCCGTCTCGTCAATTTTTATTGTTTGTATAAGCTCTTCGAAATTTTCGGGTAAACGAGTTAGGGTCCAATCTGCTCGATTGAAAAACCCTTGTTTTAAAGAAAATATAAATCCAACCCAAAAATGAGAACAGAATCCCATATTTCCTCCGATTCTACAGTCGCAATCTCTCATTGGATTATTAATATTCTGCTCTCTGATTGATAAAAACGACACAATTTCCCAATTCATGCCCGAAAAGACTATCTCAACATCGTGTTTATCCTTATTAACAATCTTGATAGATTTAATACTCTCGCGGTCTTTTCCTTGTATTTTATCAATAGCGATTCTAATGCCTTCTGATATAATCTCAATTTCTTTATCGTATAATAATCTTCTGTATTCTTCTTCAGCAAGCGAATCAAGGATATATTCAATTAGTTCGCCTTTCTTAAAACGGGAATAACCTTTTATATTGAAGCTTCTACATATCTCTTTCAATTCGTCTTTTGTCAATGATTGCAATAAATAATTAAGATATGTTCTTTCGTCTAATTCTCTTCCTGTTTCGATTGTTTTTTTAATTTCTTTATCTGAAATAACCTCCTCTGGAATAATCCCGTATTCTTTAAAGATATTTTTTAAATGATCCTCCTCTAAAGAAGTTGCGATTAAGTTTATGACTTCAGACTTCTTTAAACTGGAATATCCACTGATTTCGTTATTCCTACAAATATCTTTTAATTCAGATACTTTCAGAGAGCTTAACTCATTCGTTATTATTCTTTTGTTCATAACAAACTTTAACTTCTTTTAAATGAGTGTTCTATAATATGATAGATCTCGTATATTTATAATTCTTGGGTATCTAATCCATTTCAGAAGCTATATTCGTAGTTTTTTATTTAAATAGAAGGAGAAATTAATGATGTATGATTAGAAAAATGGAAAAAGAGTTTTTAAAAGTTCAAGAATTTGAGGATATGGAAAAGTATCAGTTTGTCTGGAATTCTGATTTTAATATACCAGTCCTAAATTTTGAGCTTAACAAAGAGTCTGAGAATAACGAATACAACTTCAACGATCTATTAAATACAATTTCTTATAAAAAAAGAAATCGCGATTTAATGATTGACCAAATCTTTAAACTCGGAACTACTGACATTCTCTTAAATCTCTTAAAGCTAAAGAACAACTTTAAAATCGCATACGACTTATCTCTAAATAGCTTTCTATTATTTTGTAAACCTTCAAGAAAAATTATCTTCGTTTGTTCAAGATACTCAGATGCATTCCTCCATTTTTACGATGGGAGATTCATTCGCATAATTCCAACCATTATGAAGAAGATTGTTGATAAAGATAATTTTTTAGCAAACTTAATCTTTCTGTGTCAAGTTATTTATAAAAGAAAAATGGAAGAGCTTGAGTTTTTAAAAGTAAAAAATAACCAAGACGCTAACTTGCCTAATTTTTCAATACATTGCTCGACTCATAATTGCGTTTTATATTTTTAATACCAAATTTTTAGATACGAGCAAAAATTAATTTAGACGTAAAAAGTGTGGTAGGTTTGTTCTCTCTAGTTAGAAATTGCATATCGTGTCTCAATTTATTTTGGTCTTAATAAAATGCTAATATCTTTTTTTACAAAATAGCTATCTTCAAAACTTTCTAAGTTCCCTTAGAATTTTTTCACAATTCAATAATTCTTTTTAATTAGAAAAGTAAGCATAAGGGTTTATTATATAAACATTTAAAATTAATTGAAAGAGTAGAGTATTTTTAAAAAAAATTATTTTTATGATCTACTTAACTTAAAAATATTAGAAATCAAGGAAAATTATAAGGGAATTTGTAGGGAATGAATTTGAAGCCTGTTTTGGGTATTCTATTAGGAGATGCGACGGGGATTGGGCCAGAAATCTTGGCAAAAATATCTGCTGATGGGAGAATTACTTCTTGGTGCCGACCTATTTTGATAGGGGATGCTCGCGTTTTAAGAATGGGAATGAAATTTGCTGATGTTCAATTTCCCTTCTCTGTAATCGATGATCTTGACCAGATAGATTTGAATGGACCATTCCCTTTGTTGGATTTACATAATTTTGACCCAAGTCATAGCGTAATGGGGCAGGTTTCAGCTAATTCTGGGCGTGCAATGGGACAACAATTTGAATGCGCCTTAGAATTGTATAATAAAGGAATAATCAATGGATTATGTTTTGCTCCCTATAATAAAGCAGCGCTAGAGCAAGGAGGATATAATATATATAAGCTATTTGCACGGAACTTAAAGATTAGCTGGCCATTTGGAGAATTAAATGTTGTAAATAACTTATGGGTTTCAAGAGTTACCAGTCATATCCCATTGAGGGAGGTTCCAAATCGGTTAACCGTTAAAAAAATTTTGGGGGCCATAAGGCTACTTAATAAAACAATAATCCTAATAGGAATCGATCAACCTCGAATAGCAGTAGCATCGATAAATCCCCATGCGGGCGAAGAAGAGTTATTTGGAAAAGAAGAAAATGAAATTATAGCACCTGCAATTGCTTTAGCGAATAAAAAAGGTATAAACGCTATAGGACCCTTTCCCGCTGACACAATATTTTTAAATGCCTTTAAAGGTTTATACGATGGAGTTACAACGATGTATCACGATCAAGGGCAAATAGCTCTTAAATTAATGAACTTTGAGTCCGCAGTAACAGTTATTGCTGGTTTATCTTGCCCTATCACCACTCCTGCTCATGGAACTGCTTTTGATATCGCAGGAAAAGGAAAAGCTAACCCTAATGCAATGACTAAGGCAATTGAAATTGCCGCTACAATAACCAAAAAGAAATTATAGAGATTATTGTTTAAAAAAAAAGGAACGGATAGTATTCGATAAAGATATTTTTGCGTTAAACACTCAATTTTTACATTTTGTCATTATTTAGATATAAATCTCTCTTTTATTCTCAGATCTCGCACGTAATTACAGCAGATATCCACGTTGAAGTCTAAAGTGATGTATTGACGTGTTAAAATTATAATGAATATTATTAAAAAAGAAAAAACCTTAGGTGAAATTAAAAAATAATTAGATAGGGGATCTAACAGATGAGCTCTAAAGAAGACATTGCTGCGGTTGCTAAAAAATATTTGACCAGATCAGGTTATGGTGATTCGAAGATAGTATTTGTTGAGGATAAATTGTATAAATGGTTAGTAAAAGCAGAAAACTCGTCTCTGAAGTTTCAAATTGAAATAACCAAATCAGGAGATAGCGTAATAAAGTTTGAAATCTCATAGTTATTGCTGTGCTCGTATCATAATTCTTTTAGGTTTATGAATGCATATTTACGCTAAAATATCATCGCAATAAGATGGATTGCATAATACATAATTTTAAAAATTATTAAAATTTAAAATCTGATTAGAAAAGATATGGTATTATTGCTTAAAATCAAGATAAAAATAAAAATGAAGAAAAGAAATAAGTTTAGGTTCTTTTCAATTCCATCTGGCTTATCGCTTTTCCAGACCGGAAAGGAATATCTTCGATCGAGTCACCTGGACAGTAATCGAATTTTTCTTTAAACTTTTCATTTAAAGACGAGAAATAGAGCGATAAAGGTAAATTCATTGGACAATTGTTATAGCAATTTCCGCATTCTACGCAACGATCTGCTACATGAGCTACTCTTGTGAGTTGATATGTTTCCTTATTAATGGTTTTATCCTTTCTTTTTTTCTGTAAAATGCAATCAACGCAATAACAGTTTAATCAGTTTTTTCTGTAAAATCCAATATGCTCTTTAACTCTTCTTTCGAGAGGTAATCTAAATATCCTTCCTTTTTCAAAAATTCCCGAACTGAGGGAACTCCGCTCGCGTATCGCTTACCAATCTCTTCCCTAAAGATCTTTTTGGCTTGGGGATCGTCTACTTCGGTCAACCTTTTAAGGAGCGGGAATGCGAGGTTGCGGTGGAGGAGACGCGTATCGTATCCATGTTCAGCCCACGCTTGGAGGTTAGAAGCGTGAGCCCATAACTCGGTCTTAGGGTCTATTTCATGAACACTCCCTCTGATGAGCCTATACTCCATGGAATGATCGAGAGTTTCCGCAGCTTCGTCGATGGACTCTATAGTCTCGATTACTTCGGAGTTGTCGGGAGTAATGTGCAGTAAAAGGAAGCGACATTGGTTAAATCGCTTGCCGTCTACAAATATTACGGTTTCTAACCTGTCAACATCAACATAATAGGGCTTCCTCTGGACGAGTTCGAT
>WJKD01000587.1 GCA_014729315.1 Promethearchaeota archaeon
GTTGCTAGGTTCTACTAAGTACCCACTCTTCTCATCTTCAATTGCGATCTTCACTCCTCCTGAACGAGATCCGATTACAGGTAAATTGAAATAATTCGCTTCAATATAAACGATCCCAAAACCTTCGATTGAATTTTTTTTGATTTCTGGTACTAATATAAAAAGATCAGATAATTTATAATATTCGTTTCGAATTTTGTTATCTTTTGCTCCCAAAAAATATACGTACTTCTCTAGATTCAACTCCTTTACGAGATTTTCTAACCTTTTTTTTTCTTTTCCTTCTCCGATTATGTAGTATTTAAACAATAGATGTTGGTTTTCTTCAATTATGTTAGAAACTGTGCGAATTATGGTATCTATTCCTTTTCTAAAATATATTCTACTAACAGTTAAAATAATGAAATCCCTCTGGTCGATCTTATGCTTCTCTCTGAGCTTCTGTTTATCCATATCTACTTTTATTGATTCTAAATTTACGCCTCTATATATTATTTTGACTTTTTCCTTTTCAACTTCGTGAACTTTTAGAAATAATTCCTTCATTATAGAATTGCTTAATATAATTTTATTTGAATGGTGAAATAGGATCGTATTTAAATTATGTGGATATCTTCTTAGAAAATCTTCGCCATGAGCTAAGGTAACTAAAGGAATTTTATACCATTTTGATAATATAAAGCCCAGAAATAATGGGTAAGTAGAACTAATACTTAGAATTATATCTAATTTTTTTTTCCTAAAGTCTGAAATTAATTTCTTTAGAGAACCAACCCTATTAACCAAATTTCGAGGAAAAAAACAATAATAAAAAGCCAAAATAAGTTTTTCTTTAAATTTTATGCCTTTAAACGAGACGATTCCTATAAATAATTCAATAATAAATAGATAAAATCCTCCTTTCTTATGAATCAAATCTTTAAGACTTTGACCCCATTCTATGCTTTTTATATAATTGTTTTTTTCTATATCAGTGTTGTAGACTAGAACCGTTTCTCCTAAAGCTGTCATTTTTTCTCTGAAATTATTTATTGTGGTTGTTATTCCCCCACGCTTAGATAAGAAATGACTTGCTATTAATGCAATATTCATAATTGAAATAAGATTAACAATTAATTCTTTAAATAATTAAAATATTTTAAGATAACTTTAGCTTCTTTTTCAAAATTTTGTTTTTCGTTTTTACTCAGCTTTTCAATCTGGATTTTGTTGATATTCGAGTTTAACAAATCTGAAATATTCTCAGAATCGAACCAGTATTTAGCTCTCTCTCTACCGAAGATTATTTTATGTTCTCCTTTAGATGTCAAGACCTTTTTAACTTGGAAACGCAATTTATCAAGCGTAAAGGGTTTTAAACCAGCAAATTTATATAATTCTGTAGCAATTTCGAACGGATTGCTAATTAAATCTTCAAATGTTATGATTTTGTAGTTATCTATTTCTTGTGAATCATTTATCATCATCATACAAAATTTGCGATATCTTTTACCCGAGAATTTTGCAGTCTTCCCCCTTCTTATCCAGCTTTCACATAGAGCATAACCATTTCTGATTAGACCTATTATATAAATGTCAGAATAAAATCTCGAAAGGAATCGAGTCAGCCTTATGTCATTGTGAACGGACTTTACACATAATATTCTATTTTTAATTTCATCTTTAGTATAACTCTTGTTCTTATATTTATACTTGTTAAAAGGGTTATTGAATTCTTTCTTTTTATAACTATATAAAAGAAGATCAAGAGCATTACCCAGAATTCTAATTAAGAAAGTGTCTAAAACAGTTTTTGTGTTAAGAAAACTGTAAAATTTTAATTTTATTCTTTTAATGAGAAATCGAATCAATTTCATTTTAGGATAAGGAGCCAATCGATAATTTTGTGAAATAATTTGACCTAATTCGAGATTTATCGGTGAACAGACTAATGGATGAGATTGAAAGATGTTATAAAGGATATTTGTACCTCCTCTCTGGAACCCATTAATTACAATTATTTTTTGATTCCTCATTATTTCTGAAAATTGCCATTTTAAGTTAAATTTATTTATAGAAAAATTAAGTATGAGTCTTAATTTTAATTCATATCACATAGAAAGAAGTTGACTATTAGCTAAAATTTTGAATCTTTAAAAGATAAAATATGTTGAAAGTCTCTAATCTACAAAAAATATTCAAAGAATTCCTAGATTTCGCCATAATGGGAAATAAAATAAGTATAATAAACATGAAACTTATTTTAAAATCACTTTACCATACCTTTCATTCATTCACTAAAAAAGAAAGAAATTTAGCATCGGAAATATATAGCTATGAAAGTCTTTTTCTCATAAAAAAAAAGCATCCCGTCGCATTTTTAGAGTCCTGCAGAAAAAATCCTGACGCATTCGCTCCAGGCGTTAGAGATAAGGTGTTTGAATTGAGGAAACGATTTAATGTACAATCATTAAAAACTTTAGAAATTGGGTCGGGTCCAAATTCAAATCTCTCTTATTGGGTTGACAAAAAACTAATTAAAGTAACTGCTATAGATCCTTTAGCCAATATTTACAAAAAGATCATGAAAAAATTAAATTACACTTATCCAATTACTCCTATAAAAATGAAGGGGGAAAATTTGTTAAACCATTTCGAAAGGGAGTCGTTCCATATTGTCTTTGCCCAGAATTCTTTAGATCATTCAGAAAATCCGATTAAATGTTTCAGAAATGGCGTTGAGTTATTGAAAAAAGGAGGCTTAATTTTTGTATGTAGTAATATTAGAGAAGGAACAAGAAAATGCTGGGCAGGAATACATAATTTCGATATTTATATAGAAAATGGAGATCTGTTTTTAGAAAATCAACAAGGACGAAAGATAAAATTTCTCGATAATTATAATAACTTAGAATTAATTTTTTACGAGGAATATTTTAAAAATAACGTACCTTCCTTTGAAGCGGTTTTTCGGAAGAAATGATTATAAAATTATAGAGCGTGTAAAAATTTGACAAAGAAGATTAAAATTTGCTTCGTTCAAGCCTTTACTTACGCAGTGTTTAATCCCTCTTCGGGCGCAAAAATCGGTGGAGCCGAAGTAGATTTATATAATATCGCAAACGAGTTAAGAAAGGATAAAAGGTTTGATATTTCTTTTTTGGTTGCAGATTTTGGACAAAAATCTGTTGAAATTTTTAACGGAATTAAAGTGGTTAAAGGACATACGCAAAAAAAATCGTTTTGGAATTACTTGAAAACTGTTATTATCTTTTTTCGAAGACTTGCTCAAATCAATGCAGACATTTACTTTACTGCTAATCTTTCCAAATATGTCGGATTTACCAATTTTTATTGTCGATTATTTAATAAAATTCATATTCATCGCACGGAGCATCAACACCAAGTAAATAAACCATATATTTTGAAAAAAATAAAAAAAGGGAGTAGTAGATATCTTTTTTTTTACTTAGGGTTCAGAAATATCGATTACGTTGTAGTCCAGAACGAGGAAGATCGAGTTACATTAAAGGAAACGTATAATTTTACTTCAAGCGTAATTAGAAATAGCTATCCTATACAGAAAATAGACAATGTTGAGCGTAATTTTGTTCTGTGGGTGGCAAGGGGAAAAAAGTGGAAACAACCTGATATTTTCATAAAATTGGCAAAATCGTTTCCCAAAGAAAAATTTGTGCTTATAATGCCTGCGGCAGATGATCCTCATTATTTTCGAGATATTCAAAAGAAAGCTAAAAAAGTAAAAAATTTAGAATTTATCCCCGGAGTTAGCTTTTCTGAAGTAGACTATTA
>WJKD01000588.1 GCA_014729315.1 Promethearchaeota archaeon
CAGCTTTTGGGGTTGCTAATTTACCGTCAATTACGGCAAAAAAGTTAGCTGTTCCCACCTCGTCGATGTATTCCGCTTTACGAGCATCTAAATAAATTATCTGGGCAAATCCTTTTTCCTTCGTTTTTTTAGCTGGCAGCATTGTAGGAGCGTAATTGCAACATGTTTTTGCAAAACCTGACCCTCCTGGAGCCGCTCTTGTATATTTTTTTGAGATTTCTAAGTCAATTGCTTTAAATCCTTCGGGAAAATAAGGTCCTACAGGCACAGTAAAAATTATCAGCTTATATTCTTGTGCGGGGGAAACCCCTAAAATAGGTCCATTTCCAATCATCACCGGTCGTATGTATAACGCTCCCCCGCTGTCGTAGGGAGGTATGTAATCTTTATTTTGCTTAACTACATCTTTTACTGCTTTCACAAACTTATCTACATCGTATCTCGGCATCAACATCCTTTCTGCGCTCTGATTTAATCGTTTTCCATTTTCTTCTGGTCTAAATAAAACGATATCTCCTGCCTTTGCTTCTAACGCTTTCATTCCCTCAAAAATCCCTTGTCCATAGTTTAGCACGCACGCACCTGGGGATATCTCGAAAGGTCCAAAAGGCTCTAAGCGACCTTCGTCCCATTTACCGTTTTTATAATCCGAAACGAACATAGTGTTGGTTTCAATAAATTCGAATCCAAGATTATAAAAATCTATCTCGTTAGCATCCATTCAAACCACTTTTTTTTTCTATTTTTAGTATATTAATCACTGTTATTTTTTAATAATTTAGATTTTTATATTTCAGTATTTACACATTCGAATTTTAACCAAATAAAGGAATATTCATACAATTTTCAAAAAACCTAAAAACCTAAAAATACTCGTTAAAAATCAAAAATATTAAATAAGAGATTTATAACTATTTATAAGAAATTATTCCGATTCTTAACAAAAGAAACAAACAAGGGTAAAGGGATGATCAAGAATATGAAGAACAGAGAAAATATAAAGATTGTAGTGGCGGGATTGGATAACGCAGGAAAAACGAGCTTCATTATTGCCTTGCGCCATAAGTATAATTTTTATGAAAGGGTGAAAGACTTAAAACCAACCATCAAAATTGATTATAATTCGTTCGAATTCTTAAATAAGTGGAGCATAAATTTATGGGATATGGGAGGCCAAGCTAAATATCGAAAAATTTACGTCAATAATCCTATTTATTTTATTGAAACGGATTTCGTTTACTTTTTCATCGATATTCAAGATGAGCTAAAAATTGAAGAATCAATGAAATATCTTCACGAATTAATCAAAATATTTAATGAAAATGGATACTCCAACGAAATTATTGTGTGTTTCAATAAACATGATCCCCAATTTCGATGCAACCAAGAATTTGCAGATAGAGTAGAGATGATTAAAAACCTTGTTTTGGTTCAAAATAAAAATTTTAAATTTAAATTTTTCAAAACTTCTATATACGATGTCTCCTCTCTGTCCAAAGCGATGTCCTACTCTTTAAATAAATTGCTAAACTTAAATGAGATAAATCAATATTTAGAATTCACGGTTAAAGACTTCAAATGTCAGCACGCTGTTTTATATACAGATACGGGGCTTATAATTTCAGATTACTACAACAACGAGATTATGGATAATCGAGAATTCGACGATCTAATTGGAAGTAAGGTGAGCAATGATCTCGAGTTTTTCCAGAGATTAAACGATAATAAGGTCAACATAGACGAACGAATATCAATAGTGGACGAAAATATGGAATATGTAAAGAAATATGAAGTTAAAATTGACAGTTCTAAGAATACATTTTATTTAAGACTCACATTACCAATTGAGATGGTCCATGAGATGAAAAAAAACGCCAACTCTTTTCACAAGATCTTGTCTTCTTTTCTAGGTTAATTGAAATAATAAAGTTAAAATGACATTCCTTCTTTTGGTAAATAAGTTAAACATCATTTTACGATTTTTGTAAATAGGCCGAGGTCGCTTAGCCCGGTCGTTCGATTTTTAAAATAATCGAGCCGAAAGCGTCAGCCTGCAGAGTTGATAACGGGTGTTCAAATCCCCCCCTCGGCTTCATACCTCGATTTCTTCGCAAGACTGCAATAAAATTAAGCACGCACGACTATACCTTGTTAAATCTCGCCAGATCTCATTTAAAAGAAAAATTGATCTTTTTGATTAAATCTAGGCATATTTTATTTAATTGCATTAATTAGAATAAAAAGAATTATTTTTGTTTTTCCCATTTTTTTAAATATAAAACTTCAGAGAGCGTAGATCCTCGTTTAATCTCCTCTCTAAATCGATTTTCTTTCTCAAGAACATCTATCGCTCGATTCGCCATTTCTTGAGCCTTATTTTTCTTTATTACGACCACACCAGATTGGTCTCCTACGATCCAATCCCCTGGATCGACTTTTTGTCCAGCACATACGATGCTTACATTAATTTCGCCTAAACCTCTTGGTTCGCCTGCGGTGGGCGTAAAATGACGTGCATATATAGGAAATTTAATCCTTCTGATATCGTCTAAATCTCTGACTGCTCCATCGATCACAACTCCCGATATGCCTTTTACTTTGCAACTCCAAGAAGCTAATTCTCCCCACACGGCGTCCATACCTTCGCACGCGTCAATTACGATAACATCGCCTTTTTGAGCAATCTCAATTGCTTCAACGGGTTTACTCCAATCGCCATTGTAGGCCCTCACCGTCACAGCAGGACCAACGAATTTTAAAGGATTTTCCTCGTCTCCGTTCCAAACGGCTTTCAATCCCTTCATCTCTCCCGATCTATGCATAGCATCTGAAATATTCGAAGAAGAAACTAACATGAGGGCGTCTCGAATGTGAGCTTCATCGTATTTTTTAAAAAGGGAGCTATCAACAGGTTTAGCTGAATTAATGGCGTTTTTAATGTTGCTAGCTGACTTCTCGGGTGATTCTGATTTGTATAAAGCGCCTCCTACGATAATCACATCGACGCCTATTTCTTTTGCTCTTGCTGCGGTTTCGCTATTTATTCCTCCCGCAATTGCTAACCAGGTGGTGCTTCTTAGTTTTTTCTTTAATTTGCCCGCAATCTCAAGCGTTTTCTCTCCTCCATATATAACCTGCTGATCTACTCCCACATGAGAGCAAACCATATCTACGCCTAACCTCTCCAGCTCTAACGCTCTTTCTATGAGTCTATCCTCTGGAACATCTATCGTATCCACGCCTAACATTACTCCGTATTTTTCTGCTGCTTCTATAGCTTCTGTCACCGAGGCATTATCGCTTCCTCCCAACATAAGTACTACATTTGCACCCGATTTGGCGGCAATCTCAATTTCAATTGATCCACCATCAGCAGTTTTCATGTCGGCAACGATAATGTGATTCGGAAAACTACGATGAAGGGTTCTTACTGCATTCATTCCTTCAGATTTTATTAAAGGAGTTCCTGCTTCAATCCAATCTACTCCTCCTTTGATGGCTTCTCTAGCGATTTGCTCTGCGCGACTTAGGTTAATCAAATCGAGAGCAATTTGTAAGTAAGGTTCTTCTCTTTTTCTAAGCACTTCTATTCCCTTTTATTGTTGTGTAAAATTATCCAATCGATTACGATAATATTTCTCTAAAGATAAAAATTGTTATCTAATCAAAATTAGACGTTCTATAAGATAAATGTTTTGAGGTTTTTTTGCTGCACCTCGAATTTTCCCTATAAATTTTATCTATAAAAATATAAATTTTAAATTTTATATTAATAGTATAATCACATAAGAATTAGTTTAAATATTAAAATAAATAAAAAACCTATATTTCTGAAGATCTGGTATAAATGTCAGACGAGTACGATTATCTATTCAAATCCATTGTTGTAGGGGACGGAGGCGTAGGTAAAACTGCACTTACGCTTCGATTCTCGAAAGGATTCTTTACTGAAGATTATAAAATGACAATTGGAGTAGATTTCCATGTGAAAACTATTCAAATTGATACTGAAGAAGAAGGACAAATACGAGTAAAATTACAAATTTGGGACACTGGTGGTCAAGAAAGATTTAGTTCAATTAGGCCGATGTATTACCGCGGTGCTCTAGGTGCGCTTTTAATCTTTGATTTAACTTCCTATGAAAGTTTTCAGCACCTACCTCAGTGGATAGAAGAAGTAAGAGCTAATGTAAAAAACGAGGTACCTCTATTATTGGTAGGTAACAAAAGCGATCTTATTGAAGAAAGAGCCGTAAGCTTAGAAGAAATAAACAGCTTTACCGATAAATTTAACTTGTATTACATGGAAACTTCCGCAAAAACGGGAGAAGGCGTCGGAGATTGTTTTTATATTTTGGCTTGTCTTATGGTAGGATCGGATGTCCCCAACAAACTTATTGCTGAAGGAGTAGTTTCTAACCCTGGAGATGTTGTGGAATCTGCTGAACAGCCAATTTCTCAACCATCTATCCCACAAGCATCTCCAGAGCCAACGGCAAGCTCTATAC
>WJKD01000589.1 GCA_014729315.1 Promethearchaeota archaeon
CGGACTGATAATTCCACCCTGCGGCGTTCCCTTTCTGGTTGGAAATGTAAAGCCATTTTCAACATATCCGGCGTTTAACCATTGCGCTAACATCCGGTTATCGATGGGAATGTTGTTCATCAGCCATGATTTCGATATATTATCAAAACATCCACTGATGTCGCCTTCCATTACCCATGTTGCTGAATTGGGTTTTGACAGGGCATTGAATCCTGCCGATACCGCATCAGCGCATGAGCGACCTTCCCGGAATCCATACGAATTCCGGTCAGCAGTCGTTTCAGCAACTGGAGCTAACGCAAGCTTGTACAATGCCTGCATTGCCCGGTCGAACATGGTTGGAATACTTAATGGCCGTTTCTTCCCATTCTTTTTCGGAATGTAAGTCCGGCGCAATGGCTGCGCTTTATATCCATGTCGCTTCAAGCGATAAATGGCTTTTATCTTGTCTTTTGCAGTCGACCAGATAACACCATCTATGCCTGGCGTTTTCTTGCCTTTATTAGAAGTCACTCGTTTCACAGCCAGTGCCCTGGCGTAGAACGAATGAGCCAGAATCCATTGAAGGGCTTTTACCCTTCCATATTGTCTTGCCTTAACTGCCTTTGCGATACGCATCTGGAGTCTTCGCACTTCACGTCTGGCTTTAGACCAGTCTATTGACCGCCATGTGACCGTTGATAAAGTTGACAAGCGCACCAACCGTCGGCTGACGGTCGCCATTTGCTTTCTCATCTAAAGAAGATTCTCCAAATTCTCTCGCAATGAAACACCTGTTGGACGTCAGCGCCTACTTCTATTCATTCTGATGTCTGAATATTTTCAGCTGAGTCATGTTTCATACTCTATCTGCTTTACTACAAAGCAGCATTTGCTTATTCCAACCTCTTACACTTGCCACTCCAACAGCACGCCTTGCGGTAATGCCTGCCTGACATTGCATCAGGCGGAGGGACAGGTTCTCCACGTTCCGTATAATTGACCACAACGAGCAACTTAGGTGAGCCCTCTACGCCGGTGGTTCAACAGTTCCGTGCAGGCAGTTAGAAGACCTGCAACCTGACCACCTATGCTAACACAAGGAAGCACAGCTTATACCTTGAACCCGCTTTTGCGGATCATAGTCTCCGTAGGTACGATGCCAATTGACGACGCTTACGGACTTTCAATTAATTTCACCATATTGCTCAGACCTTAGCCCTTAATCCCGTGAGACTCAGGAAGGGGTTTCCATCTCAAGATATCCACCCAATTCGGTACATTGTCCGGTGAGCTTCACACCCCGTCACCCCGTGAGATAAATATCACGGTTTCTTCACCCCAGAGAGACATTATTATTTCACGGGGTGAATCAGCGCAACGGTAGCATGCCATCCTAAGGTACTGATAGGAACATATCAGGTTTGTCTAAAGAACGTTAATTCTTTAACAAACATTCAATTATACAGCTTCGTGTCGCACCCTAACACCAAGGTTCACCTGACGTGCGACCAAGTCACCGTCAATCTTCAGAGAACCCAATTAATTTAGCAAACTACCACGAACCGTCGGAATTCATGGGATCGGAGCACGTTCAGAGTGCAACCGAAAGTTATGGCAACGATTGGTGACGCACAGAGCCGGGCCACCAGCGCTACTTTGCCCACACCTATCACTTTGCGTCGACAGAAATAGACTTATTCGATGTATCTTTTCCATCACTTACCG
Source organism: Promethearchaeota archaeon (assembly GCA_014729315.1). The sequence continues at coordinate 1,708 of WJKD01000589.1, forward strand.
TACAGGTAATTGTATATATACCTGCAGCTTTTACCTTCCATCTTGCAGGATTTTTATTTGTATCACCAGGAAAAAATTCTCCCGCTGAACAACTCCAGAAATATGTAAGATTATCTCCATCTTTATCTGTTGCTACTGTAGTTAAGTATATCCACTCATCAACCTCAGCAGGTAAAGGGGATATCGATATCTCACTAATTTCTGGTTTATGATTTGACAAACTTTCAGATGGATTATTTTCGCAAGCAAAAGTAAAAATAGTAGTAATTATAAGAAGTATTAATAATGTTTTAAGCATAAATATTCTCTTTCTTGTTTTTATATTCTTTTGGTCTACTGGGATCAATTGTTAGAGCTTATTTATTTTAAGCTTAAACTTTCTTGGTGAAAGCTCTGCCTGATAATATTGAATATGTTTTTTGTTTTTAAGGATTTTATAAATCTCCTTTTTATGATCTTCAGGCATACGAAGCCCAAATATTATTCCTGAAATCATGTCATCTGTATAGCGTACTTCAGTATTTGCTTTTTGAATTCCTCTCCATTCTTCTTCATAACACCAATCAATTGCTTTGGTCAGCAATATTCTTTTAACGATGTTGCCAGGTAAATCATCAAAATAGTTAAAGCTTGGATAGTCTTTGACATACTGTACTGGTTGTGCTGCTCCTAGCGGATTGGTTGACAATCGTTTAAATTCAATGCAAAATCCTTTATGATAATCAGCATAATGCGACCACATTAAGATATTTTCATTGATAGCACTCAAAGATAAAATTCCATATTCATTATTTAGCATACAGCGGATATTGCCCCGTAGTCGATGCAAAAGTTCCTTAAGTTCTGAGCTGGGAATATTCTTTATTCTCTGAGATTCTTGAAGTGCTTCTTTGTAGCTGATTCCATCATTATCTTGTAAAATCTTTGCTTGATGCGCTATTATTTTCTCAATCGATGGAATTTCATATACTGGTTCGATTGCACAATCCAATGGATCATTGAATGAATATGCAGGTGCAAAGTAATATTTGTTTTCATTCAACATTCGTAACGAAAGATCAGAGACACACCTGTATTTATAGAGATTTCTAGAATTCATGGATATCGTAATTAAATTTCTAATTTCAAATTGATATTTATTGACCTACCTAACTCATAAATTAGGCAATTTGAGTATTATCAAAAGGTTTTTAGTAGTTTGATATTAATATACTTACACAGCCATAACCGCAAACATAACGTGAAACAGGGCTGCGGACCGCGCAACCTGAATAACACACGAAATTAAACGCGTATATCAAAACTTATGGATTTCACCGTCCGCCCTGTTTTCACGTTGATGTATAGTGTACGCCCGGCACGTTCATGAACTAATGGGGTGTAAGTCCCCTATCGGTGGATCACAGTATTTGCAAAGAACAAATACAAAACGATTAGCGAAAGGCAACTGCAAAGTCGTGAGACTTTGTGGAAAGGAAGCCTGTAG
>WJKD01000590.1 GCA_014729315.1 Promethearchaeota archaeon
ACTAAGTGTGGTCATCATCATTGCTAATAATATCCACCCAAAAAGTGTTAGTTTGTTAACATTAGAGTCTTGTTTCACTACAGCCTTTGTGAGTAGTGCCCAAATCCCCAAAAAAGTTGATAAAATAGCTACTAAATATTCCATAGTTACGATCCCTAAAAATTATAATTTTATTTAGTTGCATATATTTCGATTTTCACATTTTAAATAAACATTGATTTTGCTATTTACTATATGCTCATTGAAAGTCGAATTAATTTATCTATTTTTTAGCTAACGTAAAAGATGAAGTATTTACTCAGAACCGCATATTTTAATTCATTACAATTTAATTTTGGGATCTCAATAATAATAGGTAATGTTAGGCGTTTGTATAAAAAAATATTAACTATCAAAGTTACTAAACAATTTATGAAATGTCAACAAATAATTTTATTGTGTATTTCTTATTAACCGCTGCCCAAACGGGCGATCTCCGCGGAAGCCGATCTGGAGCTGGCGAAAGCCCGGGGGGAGCCAGGTAGAAGCGACAATGGGTGGACGGGAAGAAACGCTGGCGCAGACAGTGCAATACACGGCATTTCACGCTGGGACAACTGGACAAAGTCCGCATCCAGGTGGTACTGACAGACCGGATGCTCAATTTTATTGACATTGGGCAGCGGTTCTCCATAATAAATTAATGCCATCGCGGCTATATGCTTCATCGTATTTATCGGAAATGACTATCACTCCATTCATGCGTATTTTCCCGAGCATAGGAACCGAAGATAGCGCCCTGCCTGACCGGTACTCCAATCCGCAAAAGCTCTTTTAAGTATTTCTTCACGGATGTTATTATATTATTGAGATTCGGACAAAAGCTTCTCTCGGACATCAGGCATTTCCCACATTAAATTCATTAAAATCTCAACAGGTTTCGGCATCGGTGAACGTCCAATTTCCCAATCTTGTAACGTCCGTAATTTAACGCCAATAGCATCTGCCAATACCCTTTGAGTTAATCCTAATTCTTCCCTGCGTATTTTTTGCAATCTTTTTGCTCTCAATTTTTGTAATTCTTGCTCGCTCAAAAATGCTACTTCGCGCTCGCCGGATTTCGTGATTTTCGTGATTCGATATTTATCTGAATGAGCCATGAATTTTCTCCTAATTCATTTTGTAGTTCGATCATATCAGAGTCTGAGGCAACTTTATCAAATTTATCTACGAAATCAGGTTTTCGATAAAGATTAATTCCATAGCCCAATATAGCCCCGCACAAAGCCGCCAAACCACTCTGCAGTTGCAATTAGGTGCAGCAGAGTGTTATACGATTTACGGTTCTGGTCTATGATAAATATTAAGCAAAGAGTTCGAGTATATGACATTTTTAATGGATGATTTTCTTTGAAATACTTTTGGTTCCTTTGCACCAATGGGAACGAGCATAATTTTTTGAGAGTCTTTGTTGCTTTCCGCTATTCGATTGTCAACGTTGTATTGAAAATAATATAGTGAAGGGCTGATCCAACGAAAGTAGGGAGGTGTAGACACGTCCGATAAATTGAGAATCCTCAAATCCTTTTGTTTATTTGCTAAAGCTGCCTGAAATTCTATAGCATTCAAGGGAACATCACCCAGCACGGGGATTGCATTTCTTTGCCCATCAATCATGCACCATTTCTCATGATTTTTTAGAAATGCTTCAACGACATAATGGCTTGCCCACTTCTCAGAAGTTTCAACATCTTTTGTCATAAGCACGACGATCCTGGAAGGAATTTCAAGCGCTGTGAGACAACCTTGAATTACAATTGAGAATTCGACACATCTAAACCTTTTCCCATTGTTGGTTTCATTAATAATTGATATAGGATCATTGTTTTGCGGTTTATTTACTCCGTCATGCTCCCAAAGGCTGTGTACCCAATCACAAATGAGTCGAGCTTTTTCTAAATCGGTTACAGCAGTGCTGACTATTGAGTCCAATTCGAATGTCTGCTTTAACTCAGTCAAGTAAGGATCATCGAATG
>WJKD01000591.1 GCA_014729315.1 Promethearchaeota archaeon
ATTCTGAGAGTTGTTTTTTTCCATAGGCAAAATAATTAAAAAATTTTGTAGAGATGTAATATTTATTATATTTTACATAAATTCATTTATCGTAATTAAATTTTGACACAATAAGCAATATTATCAAAATTCTTCTTTCGTCGGTTTATACAACGGATTAACTTTGATTTTCAACCTTTGAAATATATTTTTCTTTTTCAGAACGAATCGATTTAAGTGCTTCGTATTTAGCTTTTAATTTTTCGTATTTTTCTTTTAATTTTCTATTTTCCTTTTCTTTGAGCTCTACTAAGAAAAGAAGATTCTCCCCCGTTTCTTCTTGAGCATTTTTTAAAGATAATATGTGTTTTTTCAGACTATCTCTTTCTTCTTCTAAAATGTGAATAGTCTCGTCTTTTTTATTTATTTTTTTTGGATAGTCATTAAGTTCTTGTATGTTTTTTTTTTGTTTGGTAATGATTATTTGTTGTTTTGCAATTTTATCCTGAAGTTCCTTTATTAAATCCTCAAAGGGTTGCTTTTTTTCTTCAATTCTGATAACTGTAGAATCAGATTTAGGTTTTGTATATTTTTCTAATTTTCTTTGAAGTTGGATTTTTTCTTTTCTAAGAAAACCCATCTTATTTTTTAATTCTCGAATTTTGGCGTCTCGCTCCGCCATTTCAACTGAAACCACATAATTTTTGTATTTTTCCTCATCAATTTCGCTATCTTCGCCTTCTGGAATTATTTCTTCTAATTTGATTATTGTGTTTTCCAGCATTTCAATTCGATCTAAATGCGCGTTGATTTCTTTTTCCTTACGCTCTAATTCAAGTTTCAAAGAATCTATTTGAGTTTTTAACTTTTGTTCAGCGCTCATACTAGTACAAAACCTATCGAGTTTCAATCAAATTATATTCGAAAATAGCAGCTATTTAATTAATAACTTAATTATTATTTAAGTTATTGTTCTAGCTAAATCAAATTGTTCTATTTAAACAAATTTCAATAAATCTGAAAATCCTTTATACTGAAAGTTTGAATCTTTTTATGAATAGGAATTAAACTTAAATAATTAAAAATAAGCATGACACCAAACATAATAGAGATTCCTATAAATGGAACATAGAGTTCGGGAAGAACGACACGATCTATGAAGAAAAGTGTATTAAATAGCATACCTAAACCGAGACACAGCATTAACGAAGGTATGATTACGAATAGTGCTTCAAAGAAAAGTATTTTTTTAATAGACCTTCTTTTAGCTCCAATCGCTTTCATAATAACAAAATCTTTTACTTTGTCTAATAATCCTGCCTTTTGATAATTATAGAGAGAGATAAAAGACACGATAGCCATAACCAAGATTAAAAAGAGGGGAAATATCGTCAAGTTTGCTAAATATTCGACATTTTGCTCAAAAATTTCATTAAAACATTCGCATGTAAAAGAATCTCCAAGGTTAGTTTTAATTAGAGATTTTAATTCGTCTTCAATACCGTCATAACAATCTGAATCTAATTCAAGCAAAATTAAATTGATTTCTCCATTCGTGAAGTTAAATTCCCTCTGGAATATGTTTAATCCCACATAACCTGCGTTTCCTCTGTAAAAGGAATCAATAACCACACCTGATATATGAAAAGACTTACCTGAATCAGCTAATCTTAAACTTTGATCTAACGGATAATCAAAAAAATTATAAGCCAAACCATCTCCTATAGTCATGTTATCATAGGCATCGTCATCGTCAAAAAATTCGCCTTCTACTTCGAACTCGGGAATTAAATCTTCTGGATCAACCCCTATTATCGGGTAAGTGCCATCTCTTTGTTGACCCACTATCCGATAACCTCCAGATCCTCCAGAATCAGGGGATCTGTAATATCCGTCTTTTTCTTCAACATCACAAAAACTTATAAGACGCTCGTCAATCTCATCTACTTCTTTTATCTGATTAAGTCCATTTAACATAGTTGAATTGAATAAATACGAGCTCTCAAGAAAATTAATATCATCCTGATCGATTGAAATATCGGAATCGGAAAACATTCTATACATATCTGAATACGCTTCAATCACTTCTTCGTGCCCCAAGATTACAACATTTTCTCCTTGTGATTTTCTAATCCATTCCTGTGAGGAAGACCTTAAGACGAACGTGCCCAAACCAAGGCTGAAAATAATAAGGAAGATGATCGTGAAGATAACTAAATACCGCATGAATTCTCCCTTCCTTCTAATAGTATTCACGATTGATATTTTTAGGTTAAATCCTAACGTAGTAAGCATCCTCGGAATTTTCGTGAAACCCTTCGATGCGTCGTAATTATGCGGAATATCCTTAGAAAAAGATTTTACTATTTTTTGATTCCCTATTTTTCTTAACCTATAGCCCGAAATAAAAAAAATTCCTATGAGGCAACTGAAGAATAAGATAGGGGTGAAAAAGAAATCAAATCGAAACACAATTTTAAAGTCAAATAAGATCATTATTCCCGCAAAGATCCCAAATGATGCGATTCCGCACAAGAAACCAAGGACAAACCCCAGATTAAAAATAATATACGCTTCCGTCAAGTAATAGCTATAAAGCTTGCGGGGCAATGTTCCTAAAGCCTTCATAATCGCGATATCTTTCTTCTTCGAAATGATTAGAGTTGTAGTAATAACAACGACCATGATAAAAGTTAAAATTAATACTAGTACCAAAATAAAAGTTGAGAACTGTGAATAAACAATGTTGATAGCACCAGAGAAGTATAGCTCTGTATTATTGTTAGGATTACTTTCCAAGAGTTGACTTGTCATTAGATTTAAGCCAATAGAAATCATAAAATAAATAAGAAAGATAGCGAAAGCTACGACCAGAGCTATCGTTAAAACATACGGAAATGTTTGCTTCCGTTTCCTAATAAAATCCTTTATCGCAAAATCTAAAGACAAATTTAATAGACCTAATTTTTAATATTTTTTTATTCTATTTCCGTGTGCTCTTTTATTATCCTTGCGTCCTCAAAGTTAATTATTCTATCTGCTAATTCGATTAAGTAATCGTCGTGAGTAGCAATAATAATAGTTTTATTGTCTTCTTTTAAATCTTTGAAAAGATCTCTGATAAATTCGCTCGTCTTTTTATCCAGATTTGCCGTTGGTTCGTCTGCTAAGATGATGGGAGGATTGTTAGCCAATGCCCGAGCTATAGCGACCCTCTGTTGTTCGCCCGCCGAAAGTTGAAAGGGTAAGTGCTCCCTGCGTTCTTTTAACCCTACTTTTTCCAAAAGTCTTGAAGCAATATCTCTAGCTTTCTTTAGGGATACTCCAGCGATTCTCATTGGAAATAAGACATTTTCCTCGGCGGTTAATGTGCTAATAAGGTTATAATTTTGAAAGATGAACCCAGAATTAAGCAATCTAAAGGTAGCTAACGATTCTTCTTCCATATCGCTTATTTTTACTGCGTGAATGAAAATCGTTCCTTTGTTTGACTTGTCAAGCCCTCCAAGCAAGTTCAATAAAGTTGTTTTTCCCGCTCCCGAAGGCCCTTTAATCACAATGAACTCTCCAGTTTTTATGTTTAAAGACACGCCGTCAACGGCTCTTACTATAAATTCGCCGATTTCATAATCTTTGATTAAGTTCTTAGCGGAAATTACTATTTTATCTTGAAGCTGTTTCATTATCTCGTCTGCTTCGTCGTTCTCGCTTTCAGTTTTCTCCTTTTCTGCTTCTTTTCGAAGGGCTTTCTTTTTAGACATCAAAATATCAAATTTTTTATAGAATTTAAAATTAAATCTTTCTATTTCTAAATTATTTGAGGGTTTCGAATTTATCAAATAATTGATCTGTTTTTTAACAATCTAAAGAATAATTATATAACCATAAAATATGGAATTCTGTTACATTAATATAGGTCATCATAAAATATCTTATTTACGCTTAAATACTGAATCGCCTTTAAAAAAATTTTAAAGATAGAGAATGAGCGACATCTATATCGCTCTACATTTAGATTTAGTTAGAACTTCTCTTTAGTTTTAGGTAACAAAAAGTAAAAAATAGAACCCTTATTTCTGCCCGCTGACTCCATCCATATCTTTCCACCGTGTAATTCAACTATCTTTTTTGAAGTGTAAAGACCTAAACCAGTCCCTTCGATACCTACGTCCCAACCTTTTCCAAAACGCTCAATTTTTCCAAATTCTTTGAATATCTGGTCTTTTTCTTCTCTTGTGAATCCAATACCATCGTCTTCAATGGAGAAAATTATCTCATTTTGAAGCTCTTCAGCTTTAATTTTGATATTACCGTACGGAGGCGTGTATTTGATTGAGTTGGACAAAAGATTTCGAATTACTTGACTAATTTCTTCTGCGTCAATACGAGAATATAGGTCTTCCTGAAGATTAAGCTTAATAGATTGTTTGCGAAGTTGTATAAGACCCGTCATCTCTAAAACAACTTTATGGATAATTTTTTTTATATTTTGATCGGTTTTCTTTAAATCAATTTTATCAGTTTTTAATTGTTCCGTTTTTAAGATGTTTTTTATCAATTCCTGTAGCCGATTAGCCCCTTTTACAACTTCTTCTATAAATTCTCTCGCCCTTTTGTCCAACCGAGATTCATATTGGCTTAAAAAGAGTTCTGTAAAACCCTTAATCGAAACAAGCGGGGTTTTTAACTCGTGGGAGGTTCTATTTAATAAATCTGTTTTCAACCTATTTAACTTAATCAATTCTTCTTGCGCTCTTTTTTGTTTTGTAATTTCGTATCCTATTCCAAAGAGTAATTTTTTTCCTCTAAACTGAAAAGGGACGACATTCAATAACAAGGTTTTGATTTTCCCGTGAACATAATAATCTGTTTCTACAAACCTTTCAGTGTAAAAGGGACTATGCTCTTCTTTTTGTTTTTCTTTAAGTTCTGGGGGGGAAAAATCAAAAACATTTTTTTTAACAAGCTCACTTTTCTCGCATTTAACAAATTTAAGGGCAGCTTCATTCGCATCAACATATCTGCCATTATCGTCTACAATGAATATTGGAACAATACTTTTTTCAAAGAGAGTTTTATATTTTTCTTCCGTCTCGAGCAATTTTAACTCATTTTCCATTTGCTTAGAAATGTCCTCAACAATGGTGTAATTATATTTTTGATCTCCTATTTTGATTAAATCAATGTTCAATTTAGCGACGTAGGGTGTGCCGTCTTTTTTCTTAAGCCTGACTATATAATCCCTCACTTCACCACGCTGTTTTAATTCCTCAACTAAAGCTTTTCTTTCCTCTTGATCAACATATGTGGAAGCGAGATTGGTCTTTTGATATGCCTCTAAGCTATATCCCGTAATTTCTTCCATTTTCTTATTTATATTAATAACTCTTCCTTTTAAGTCAGAAACACCTATACCTAATGGCGATGCACTAAACAATGTCCGAAATTTCTCTTCGGATTCAATCAGCGCCAAATCAGCCTTTTTTTCTTCGGTTATATTACGGCATAACCCTTCGATTTGGATAATATTACCCTTCTCGTTAAAAATAGCAGAATTCGATTGTCTTATCCATCTTTCACGATTATTAGAATCTATAATCTTATACTCGTATGTCCTAGGTATTTTCCCGTTAAGTATTTTTTTCAATTCTTCTCGAAATTCCTTTTTGAAATCTGGATGAATTATTTCTCTGAAAAACATCGGATTTTTCCGAAATTTTTTTATTTCATATCCAAACACATCTTCTATCTTAGGACTGAGATATTCAAAAGATCCATCTGGAAGAGACATTCGAAAGACACCCTCATTTAAACCCTCAATTAAACTTCGAAACCTCTTTTCCGATTTTTTTAATTCTCTCGTTCTTTCATCTATCTTTTTCTCTAATGTTTGGTTTAAGTCTTCCAATTTTTTTCGAGTGAGTATTCTCTCGGTGGAATCTTCAACTGTGCATATCATCCCTGCGTATTTATCATTTCTAACTGTAGGGATTAACCAGCCAGACTGATACGTTTTGCGGCCATCTAGAGCTACTATGGGAAGTGCGTGGAAATATGTGGGTTTTAGATTCTTTTTAGCCTTATTGTAAAATTTTCTAAAATATTTCAAAGTGGATTCAGGAAAATCTTCGAGAACTTGATTGCCTATGAGCTCCTCGTAGTTGACTCCCGCGATTTTTAGCATATATTTGTTGCAGTATATAAGGTTATCCTTCTCATCCGAAACCCATACACCGTTCATTATCCCATCTAAAATTGACTCGTAAAACTCGTTCAAATCGTCTATGTCCTTAAATAGGTCAAAAGAAGGATGATAAATTGAATTGTTTCACCTTAAATCTTCTTAAAGTATGTCTTGATCATAATATCGTGAATTATTATTTAATATTTTGTAACTTTTTTTAAAATTAGAATTTTGTCGGACTAAAACGCTCCGGACTTGCTCTTATTAGTCTTTAAATGAAGCGACGATTACAAGATCTATTATAATATTTTCAAGTTATAAAACGAATAAATTATAATTTTGATTAAGAGGATTATAATCTAAAATATGGAAGCTACCTCTATTACCTTCCTAGCAGATGAGGAGTGGAAAAAAAGAGAAGAGGGAAACCCAGAAAAGCAAGTTGGGATAAAATTTAGTTACCATTTAGTTTTTTAAAACCATTTAATTAGGAATTCCTATGCCACAGAGATGTTCTGAGCCATATTAGGGGATATTGGGCAATTTGACAAAGTTGGCAAATTACCGCTTATAGTATGCATTTCTCGAATTCCCTCTGATGATTAATAGTTCATATAACATATATAAACTTTACTCTAGATCGCAGTTAAATCGCGTTTCTAATAGGAAAAATTAGAAAATTTATAAAATATAAGATAAGTTTAAGAAAGCGATTATTGAAAGTTTAAGGCGGAGACCAATTCTAATTAAAATATAATGCGAATTCTTATCTAAAAAACTGACCATTCATTTATTAGTATAGAATTTACTAAAAAAAATATTGATAAATTGATCATTTTCGATCATAATTAAAAAAGTCTTATGAAAAGAGGTTATGAATTTGAAGGAAGAAGGAATAAAAATTGATGCGGAATTGGATACAACTGGGTTATTTTGTCCCGAACCTTTATTCGAAGTTAGAACATTAAGCGAGAAACTAGAGATCGGTCAATGCTTTAAAGTTACAGCGGATGATCCAGCTGCTGAGGAAGATCTGAAGAGATCGTCAAAACGAACGGGTGTGGAAATCTTAGACTTCGAAAAAAGCGACGATTTACTTACATTTGTCTTTAAAAAAAGTAAATAGAGGGAGAAAATAAAAATGACAGAAGAAAAGAAATTTATTTTATATGTTCAAACCAGCGATGCGCCCGAAAGGCAATATTCTCCTTTAGTGTTAGCCCAGACTGCTAAAGCGATGGATATAGAAGCAAAGGTGTATTATTTGGGAATGGGATTAAAAATTCTCAAACCCGGGGTAGCTGACAATATCAAGATGGGCGATTTTCCCACTGTAAAAGAAATGATTGATAAGACCTTAGCTGCTGGCGTAGAGATTTTAGTTTGCGAGGCATCTAAACGGATGCTCGGCTGGGAAAAAGTAGATTTAATCAATGGCGCAAAGATCGTGGGAGCTGCCACGTTAAACGATTTAGTCTTAGAAGCGGATGCAACTCAATGGTTTTAACTTATTTTTTTAGATTAATCAATTTATTGAACTAAAAAATTCAAGCACAATTATCAAAAATTAATAAAAAGAGTTAGGAGGGTCAAAATGAACGCATATTTAGATTACCAAGCAGCAAAACCAGTGGATGAGAGAGTTTTAGACGAGATGTTACCCTATTTTAAAGAAAAGTTTGCTAATCCCTCGTCTTTGCACTGTGAAGGAGACATAGCCACAGATATTTTAACAGAGTCTCGATTAAAAGTTGGCAATTTTGTAAACGCACCTAATCCTACGGATATAATTTTTACTGCAAGTGCAACGGAATCGAACAATTTAGCGATAATCGGTGCCGCAAGAAAAAATAAAAGAAAAGGGAATCATATAATTATTTCGGAAATCGAACACATTTCAATTCGTAATATTGCGAAGTATTTAGAAAGAGAGGATTTTCGCGTAAGTAAAGTGCCTGTTGACAGATACGGTATAATCAAGCTTGAAAAGCTAAAACGTTTAATTTCGGAAGAAACTATTTTGATCTCGATAGCTACCGCAAGTAACGAAGTCGGTTCGCTTCAGCCTATTGATGAGATTGCGAAAATCGCATCCGAGCATGAGATTTTATTTCATACAGACGCTGTTGCGAGCGAAAGTACAGTTCCCATCGATATTCAAAAAACCCCCGTAGACTTACTTACTTTCTCTTCAAACGATATTTACGGTCCAAGAGGCGTTGCTGCCTTGTATTTGAAGAAAGGTGTAAGAGTAAATCCAATAATAATCGGGGGAGGACAAGAAAGAGGGATGAGATCTGGTTCTGAAAACATTCCAGGTATAGTTGGTTTTGCGAAGGCAGCAGAGATAACGAAAGCAGAGATGGATAAAGAATCAGAGAGATTGAAAAGTCTTAGAGATAAACTAATAGAAGGTGTTTTAACCCAAATTCCGAATTCGTATTTAAACGGTCATCCGGAGAAAAGACTTCCGAATAACGCTCATTTTAGATTCGATTATATCGAGGGCGAATCATTAATTTTATCGCTTAAAGATCGAGATATTGCGGCTGCTACGGGTTCAGCGTGTAGTTCAAAGACTCTAGAACCTTCTCATACATTAATTTCTATGGGATTGCTCCACGAAGAAGCACACGGCAGTTTATTATTTTCATTGGGGCGATATACTAAAAACTCTGATATAGAAAATGCTTTAGAAACTCTACCTGAAATCGTTAAAAGATTAAGAGTGTTATCGCCATTAACCCCTCCGGAATTATTAGAACAATATGACGAGGTGAATTAATAATATGAAGTCAACCCAGTATTCAGAAAAAGTGTTAGATCATTTTAGAAATCCAAGAAATGTAGGTGTTATTGAAAATCCAGACGGTTACGGAAAAGTGGGAAATCCAGTGTGCGGCGATTTAATGGAGATTTTTATTAAAATCAAGAAAACCGCTGAGGGGGAGGAGATTATAGACGATATTAAATTTAGAACCTTTGGATGCGGTTCAGCGGTCGCTACTTCTTCGATGATCACAGAAATGGCGATGGGTATGAATTTGGACGATGCGTATAGGATTACAAGGAACGATGTCGCAGACGAATTGGAAGGGTTACCTCCGATTAAAATGCATTGTTCAAATTTGGCTGCAGATGCGTTAAAAGCTGCGATCCGTAATTATCGGGAGGGTACGGAACCAGAAGTTGAGATTGCTACTTCATGTGCGGCGGATAGAGAAATTAAAATTATATTAGGTGTAGAGAAGTATCTCGGCAAGGGTGTTTACGAGAATATAGATGATGTTTCTAAATTTAAAGATAAACGAACAATAATAGTTGATACAGGGGACGAATCCTTAGAAGCTGCTCTTAAATTAACTAAACACACAGGAAGAGTAATTTTGGTAACATCTGCGCAGTCTATTCCAGGTTCTGAAAATCTTCAGAAGAAATTGAAGCTATCTGATGTAAAAATATTATATCAGTCAGAATTATTAGAAATTACGGGCGAATTAGGAGAAGTAGAAAGGGTTATCATTCATGATTTTGACGAAGAAGAGAAATACGAGCTATATGTAGACGCTGTGCTAATTTTAAAATAAAAAATTTAAGCAAATTATTTGATCAATTTTTTTATTTATCTTTTTTTACTTATTCACATTATTTATTTTAGAAGAAGTTTTAAAATATAAATTTTAGATTTTTTTCCTTTAAGAAGAGTAATCAGATCTTTCCAAAATCTTCAATTCTATCATGAAGAGGCTTATTATATCCAGATTTTTTTCTAGTATCAAGAAAAATATATATGAAATTGAATGGAATAATTAAAAGAAGTTGAGAAGATAATGGAAAAAGTAGTCATTGTTGGCGGAGTTGCTGGAGGAGCGACCGCTGCTGCGCGCTTAAGAAGATTGCTCGAAGATATTGAGATTATTGTGTTAGAACGAGGAGATTTCGTTTCTTTCGCAAATTGCGGATTACCTTATTATATCGGATCAGTGATAAAAACAAAAGATCAACTTGAATTAATGACACCAGAGAAATTCTTGGAGCGTTTTAATATAGATGTGAGAGTTAAACAAGAAGCATTATCGATTAATCCTTCCAACAAGGAAATTAAAGTAAAGAATTTAATTAACGAAAATGAATATTACCTAAAATATGATTATTTAATTTTATCTCCGGGAGCTTCTCCGATAATTCCACCTTTCAAAGGATTAGAAGAAGTTCCCACATTTACGTTAAGAACAATCCCAGATTCAGTAAAAGTCAGGGAATTTGTGGAAAAAAGCAAAGTTAAGCACGCAACCATCGTAGGAGGGGGATATATCGGACTTGAAATGGCGGAAAATCTGAAAAAGAAAGGTATTCGGGTAAAGATTGTGGAAATGTTAGATCAAGTATTAGCTCCTTTAGATAAAGAAATGGCTCAATTTGTGCATCAAGAACTCATTTTAAATGGAGTTTGTCTACAATTAGGTGACGCCGTTGATTCTTTCAAATGTTCGGATGATTGTAACTATGTCATCCCGAAAAGTGGGAAAACTATTGAAACGGATATGATAATTATATCGATAGGTGTGCGTCCTGAAAACAAATTAGCTATAGAGGCAGGAATTGAGTTAGGCCCCAAAGGACATATAATTGTCGACAAACACATGCGCACTTCAGATCCCTCTATTTATGCTGTCGGAGATGCTGTACAGGTCAATAATTTCATAACGCACAATCCTACGGCAATTCCATTAGCTGGACCTGCTAATAAACAAGGTAGGATAGCCGCTGATAATATCGCTGGAAGAGATTCAGAATATAAAGGAGTCTTAGGTGCTTCAGTTTTGAAGGTTTTTGATCAAACGATCTCATTTGTCGGTTTGAGCGAAAAGCAGTTAAAAAACTCAGATAGAAAATATGAAAAAATATATATCCATCCAAATAATCACGCGAGCTATTATCCAGGCGCTATCCCGATAACGATGAAGTTGTTATTTGAAAAGGATACGGGAATAATTCTTGGGGCTCAAGCAATAGGAGGGACTGGAACGGAAAAAAGGATAGATGTTATCTCCACGGTCATTAAATACGGAGGAAGTGTGTATGATTTAGAAGAATTGGAGTTGACTTACGCACCCCCTTATAGTTCGGCAAAAGATCCGGTTAATATGGCGGGGTATGTTGCTTCGAATGTGTTGAGGGACGATCATCCAATTTGGCACTGGAATCAAGTGGAAGAGATTAAAAAAAATAATAGTTTACTTTTAGATGTGCGCACTCCAGAAGAATATAAAGTGGGAACGATTGATGGTGCTGTTAATATCAACGACTTAGAGTTACGATCCCATCTTGACGAGATCTCTAAAGATAAGAACATATTTGTGTTTTGCGAAGTGGGATTTCGAGGATATTTAGCGACCAGATTATTATTACAAAAAGGGTACAACGCAAAAAATTTGACTGGCGGTTATAAATTATACAAAACTGCAAGAGCGACAGTTCAAGAAATTGCGGAAGCTTGTGGTCCACCTGAAGAACTAATGGACGAGATAATTGAGAAAAAAACTAAAAAAACAGACAAATTTGTTGAACTCGACGCTTGTGGATTATCCTGCCCTGGACCTCTTAACGCAATGATAAAAGGATTAGAGAACCTCCCACCACAGAAAAGATTAAAAATCTACGCTACAGATCCCGGATTTAAGGCCAGTGTGGAAGCCTACGTTCAGCTCAACGACGAGATTAAGCTTTTACGTATTGGAAAAGAAGATGGAAAACTTGTAGCACTTCTTCAAAAGGGAGAGATTACGCAAGAGGAGCTTAAAAAACCAATAACCCTAAGAAGGCCTTCCAGAAAAGAGATTCGAAATACTGGAGCACCTCCTGTGTCTGAAATGTCTGTAGACGAATTATATGATCGACTAGGTCGCGGAGACGGTCCAGCCTTAGTAATTGACGTTAGGACAGAACAAGAATTCAAAGGAATAGGTGGCTATATCAAAGGTGTCAAAAACATACCATTAGATCGACTAATGACGAAAATCAACGATTTTGAGAATTACAAGAACGAGGAAATAGTTCTTTTATGTGCTGTTGGAGGGCGATCTTCAATGGCAGCACAATTGTTAGCGCGGGCTGGTTTTAAGGATCTAAGAAATCTGAGCGGTGGTATGAGCGCGTGGAGAAGAGCCGGTTATCCCATAGAGAGAGACTTTTAATGCTAATTTCAATGGATTGATGATTTAAGAAATTTCAAACGATTTAATCATCTTTTTTATTGCTTTTCGATATTCGTCGTATTCGGAATTTTGGGCAGTATATGTTAATAAAAACAAATGATCTATCGTTAAAAAATAACATTGCAGTATTTTAATATTAATTCCCCGTTTTTTACCAGAAAAAACGATTTTAATAACCTTTTTTTTCGAAATCTTGGTTTTTTTCTTTTTGATTAGTTGAAAATTTAAAATAGATTGCTTTAATTGAAAAATTGAGGAATTTACGTATTCTTCAAAAAGAAAAAAGGAGCTTGAAATTGGAATTTCTATAATTGACACATTTTCTCTGAAGTGATCGAATCCATTTTCTATCGGCGCCAGAAAAACTACTATAGAATTTAACTCCTTTTCGTTAATTTCCCAGTCTTTGGGATATTTTATTCGAATTGTAGTAAGAGGTGTAGTAGACAATTTTTTTTGATAGTTTGAGAATCTCATATCAGTATAGATGAGTCGTGATTTTAATAAACTTTTACCGAATATTTCTTAAAGTTCTTTATTATCTTAAAATGTTAAAATTTCTTTTTAAAAAATTTTCATAATAATGAATGGACATATAATTATAATTTCATATAATCGTTTAAAACCCTTATTTTAGAACATGTTCGAAGTTAGAATTAAAAGAATCACTAAATAGTTATTGAATGAATTATAAGTGATCGATTTAAAAAATTAAAAATCTTATAATTACAAATCTAAAGATGATTTAAATGGAAGGAAAAAGAATTTCTCAACATAAATCAGTACAAAAGGTTTACGAAAGAATAAAAAAGGACGGAATGATAAATATTTGGGATCGATTCGAGGCGCAAGGTTTCGGAGGAAACCCCGATAAACGATGTCCATTTTGTATGAAGGGAGCACGGTGCGATTTGTGCTCAAACGGTCCTTGTAGAGCAGACGCGTCAATTGACAAAAGGGGGGTATGCGGGATAACGGCTGACGGAATGGCGATGCGTAAAATGTTATTGCGCAACGTTATGGGTGCATCTACTTATCATTATCATACCGACACAACTATTAAGACGCTTCGAGCAACTGCAAAAGGAAAAACACCTTACAGCATTCGAGAACCCGAAAAGTTAAAATCGTTCGCCCAAAGGTTAGGAGTTGATACTTCTGGTTCAATCGAAGAAATGGCTTTGAAATTATGCGACTTTGTCGAAAAAGACTTTAACTTGTCGTTCAAAAAGCCGAGTAAGATCGTCAAAGCATTGGCACCTAAAGAAAGAAAAGAAACATGGAAAAAATTAGGAATCTTCCCAGGAGGAATATATGGAGAGATGATGCTTTCCACGAGTTCTTGCTTAACTAATGTAGATGGCTACTACGCTAGTCTCGCACTGAAGGCGATGAGATTAGGTATATCCATGGCGTATCAGAGTCAAATCGTTAACGAATTTTGTCAAGATATTCTATTTAATATCCCCCGCCCTCATAAAATGCGCGTTAATTTAGGCGTTCTGGATCCGGATTATATAAATATCCTCCCGAACGGACACGAACCTTTTTTAGGTTTTGCATTAGTTCAATTAGCGCGAAAACCGGAGTGGCAACAAAAAGCAAAAGAGGTCGGAGCAAAAGGACTTAGGATTATTGCTAACATCGAAACAGGACAAGAAATGATACAAAGATGGGAAATGGACGATGTATTTTACGGTTTTACTGGAAATTGGATAATGCAAGAAGCAATATTAGCTAGTGGATGTATTGATGCGTTTGTCGCAGACATGAATTGCTCGATGCCTATCGATCCTTTGTACGCTGAAAAATACAAATTCAAACTTATACCCGTAAGCGAAGTCGTAGCGTTTGAAGGGGTTGATGAGAGATTAAATTACGAACCAGAATTAGTCGAGGCTCAAGCGGCTAAATTATTAAATATGGCGATTGAAAATTATTCAGAAAGAAGAAATACTATTGAACCCGTAACTGGCCTTGATTTAAACGAGGCAATCGTAGGTTTTTCGACTGAGAGCATCTTAGAAGCTTTGGGTGGTACGTTAGAACCATTATTAGACGCTATAAAAGAGGGTACAATCAAAGGCGTAGCTGGTATGGTATCTTGCACCACTCTCAGAGATAAAGGACAAGACGTTCATACGGTAGAAGTGGCAAAGGAACTAATAAAGAACGATATATTAGTTCTTTCGATGGGATGCGGAAATGGAGCAGTTCAAGTAGCAGGTCTTTGTTTACCCGAAGCTAGAGAGTTAGCTGGCCCAGGACTAAAAAAAATATGCGAAACCTTGAACATCCCGCCAGTTTTAAGCTATGGAACCTGTACGGATACGGGAAGAATCGCCGATCTCGTGGGCGCGATCTCCGAAGCATTAGGAGGAGTCCCTATTCCTGATCTCCCCGTGGTTGCAGTGGCTCCCGAATATATGGAGCAGAAAGCAACAATCGATGCCATCTTCGCATTAGCTTTTGGTTTATATACTTACGTGAATCCCGTACCCACCGTCACGGGAGGACCCGATTTAGTTAAACTATTAACCGTTGATTGTAAAGATGTCACAGGAGGAATTTTGCACATTGAAACTGATACGAAAGAAGCTGTTAATTCAATGATAGAACATATTAACGCAAATCGAACTAAACTTGGAATTTAATTAATAATTCTTAATTTTTTTTATTTTTACTTAATTAACCTATTGCAAACCAATAAATAGTTGAAGAAACAATCTTTTTATTTGTGGTCAGCTACAGAATTAAGATACTAAAAGACCATCCCAGAATTTTTCGATTGGTTTTCGGACGAGATCATCCAGTTCATCGTTAAAATCAGAGAAAACGGTAACTTCTGAATTCCAATCATCAAGGTTGTTTAATATAGTCGAATATTTATCGGTAAACTTTTGGGCTATTAGCTTTATTTGGGTATTAATTTTTTTTTCTTTTATATTTTTATAGGAACTAGCAACAAACATGATATTCACATTCTTTAAAATAGTGAACCGAGTAGATTTTATCTCAAATCCAGAAATCTCTTCTGAGGTCCCCATTAATCCTTTTGCAAATGAATTAAATGCAGACATTAATGCTCCAAATAGCTGGGTGTTTACTTTAGGATTATTTACTCTGTAAAACAGAACAATTCCTGATTCCGTTAAAATCCATAGATCCTGAATATCCTTAACCAATCCCAATCACACTATTTACTTATCCAAATCATGAATTAAATAATTTTTAGCACTAAGTATTCTAATAAATAATTGTTGTAAATTGAAGATTTTCTCACAGAAATATTTTTGTTGAAGAATAAAATCAAAAATTAGTTTATAAATATTAGTTATGACAAAAATAGATAAAAATAAGAAATTGCCATATTTTAACTTTAAACTAAATAGAAATTTGAATAAATCTTAATATGAATATAAAGATCGTAAATCCAATGACTCCGAGTAGAAAATAGAAAGGGTTTCCCTTTTCTTTTTCTGGTATAATTTCTCTAACTATAGTATAGAGGATGACTCCCGAAATGAAAGAAAATAAGATATACAATAATTCTAATTCAATATTTATTGGTAAAATCAATTCAAAAAGTAATCCTAGCAAAACTCCGCTAATAGTTGAGGAAGCGGAAATAATTTTTTTTGGGAGACTCTCTTCTGTGCCCTCGTATTCATAAATTTCTAAATCCGTAAAAATGATATGTCTTTCAGACCTACTTGTTATACTTGCTCGAAACCAGGCAAAGAAAAAGAATAATATTGCCGGAATTAACTCAATAAACAATAAGCCAATAAGAATAATTCCCACTAGAAAATGATACGCTATATTTGTGAAATAGCGTAGCTCGTGCAAATCTCTGTTGATATGATCTTGTATCTTTGTCTTGTAGTTATCTATCTGAGTTTTCATTTCGGATTCTTGTTCGTGTAAACTTACCGCAACGCTTGCCATTTCTTTTAACGCTAATTTATCGAATCTATCGTGTCGTAACTCGTCGCTTATAAGCTTTTCAATGTTATCTTCCACAGCCTCTAAAGTTTTTTCCATTTGCACTAATTTTCTCATTCGCTTTTGAGATTTTCCTTCTACTTTTTGTAGTATCAATTTTTCGCTAATATGAATAAAACTAAATCCTATAAGGATAAATAAATACTCGAACACTTTAAGATGAAGAGGATATTCAGGTAATCCTTCGTCTACTTCAGGCAAGACGACCAAAAAGAAGTAAGCTACCGAAATTCCCGCAATAAGAGACGCATGCAGTTTTATAAGTCTATGATCAAAATAATCACTTAAGAAAAATAATCCGCTAAAGAAAACACCAAGAAGGATTATTAAAAAAACATTCATCATATCTTGTATAGTGATTAAAACATAAGAAACATATCATTTAAGAAACTACTATGGCTCATACTGAAGATTATAAATCTCTTAATAATCGAGAAATTAAACCTTTAACTGAACGAAATGTAAAGGAGGTTTACGAGATGTGTGAGAATAATGTTCGATTTCTTTCACATTCTTTTGAAATTTTCCATAAAGCTACCATGGAATCACCATTATACGATCCGGATCTAACGCTCGTGTCTTACGATTTAGAATCGAAAGTGAACGCTTTCTTTATGGTTGTATTTAGAAGATCTAATATTTTAAACAAGTATAGGAAGGTTGCGGTGTTAAAGTTTTTTGTGGTAAGAAAAGACACTCGAAATAAAGGATTAGGGACAGCACTTTTTAATGTTTTAAATAAACGAATAAAGAACTCGGATAAAAAATGTTTTAGAATGAAATTCGAGGTGATGACGTCGCAACCCGACTATTG
>WJKD01000592.1 GCA_014729315.1 Promethearchaeota archaeon
AATTCGATGAATGCCAAATAAATTTACATTAAATTGGCCGTATAAATCGTCAGTTGACAATTCCATTAAAGGACCTGCTCGCGCAATGCCAGCATTATTAATAATAGCATATAAACCAGTGTTTTGATTTCTAATGTATTCAATAGCATTATCAATCGTTTTTTGTTTAGTAACATCGATTTCGAGGGATGTAATATTTTCGATCTTATTTAATTCTTTAATGTCCTTATCTTTACGAGCAGCAGCATACACTTTAAAGCCATGAGAAGCTAGAAATTCCGCACATGCTCTTCCGATACCACTACTTGCACCTGTAATTAGCACATGATTATTTGACTTGGTCATTACTTACTAAAATCTCGTGAAAAACTTAAATATTCACAACTGTTATATTTTGAAAAAACAATTTATAAATAGCCATTTATATTTGTTTAATCATAGAACTTATTTTAAACATATTAGAGGTTAAATTATGAGTAAATCCGAGAATTCAGAGAAGTCAGCACTTTATAAAATTGCCGAGCCCCACGACCTCTCGCCAAGACAGAAATGGTTACGCGATTATTATTTCAAAGGAGCGGAAAGAGAATGGAATAATCAATACATGCCATTTACGACGGGAACTGATTGGGACATTATTTGGAACGAAGGAGACTTCTACATTGCTCCAGAAGTTCACATGTATATTGGCAACAGAGGAAAAGGAGTTTTCGAAAGTTCTCTACGATCTATGGCGCTTCCAGTTGAACTGCCAGATAATTTTTGGGAATTGTCTTTACCAGAAAGAAGGATGATTTTCTTTGAAAAGGTTATTTTGGATTACGTTCATCAAGAAATTATTTCGGAAAATGACTTAATTGCGGGTGGGCGATTCAACACACAATTGAGCAAATGCCTGAACAAAAAGGAAGCAAAGAAACACTGGAAGATGAATTTGGAAATTCGAAACGCTTTTTTCAAGTATCATAAATCTGGTTTTGGAAATCTGGGAGCAACTGCGGGGCATATTATTCCCGACTACGAAAGCGTCGTGAAAAAGGGATTTAAGCACATCTATGAAAAAGCAAAGGGAAAATATGACTCATTAAGCAAAAAAGAAAAAAATGGACCCATTGGGGATGAAGTTAAAGCCATGATGAGGGCTGCAGAAATCCCTAGAAAATTAGCGAAAAAATACGCTGATGAATGTAGAAGATTAAAATCGGAAACAGAAAACCCTCAGAGAAAAGAGGAACTGGAACAGATGGCAACGAATTTAGAAAGAGTACCTTGGGAACCAGCAGAAACCTTCTGGCAAGGTCTTCAATCGATTTGGCTTACACATATGTTAATCATGTCAGAGGAATCGTATCCAGGACCGGGAGTCTCTTTCGGGAGAACCGATCAACACCTATGGGACTTATATAGAAAAGATGTCATTGAAAATAAAACCATTACAAAAGAATATGCAAAAGATATACTCGGAAGCTTTTGGTTCCACTGTAATACCGTCTACGATGCTCAAATAATGGTTGGTAAGCAAGGTATAACTTCTGCGTTCGGTCAATTAATGACTTTATCTGGTTGTGGTCCGAATGGTGAAGACTTGACCAACGAGTTAACTTATACCATCTTAGAAGTGATTGACGAGTGGTCTCCAATATTGGAGCCAAAACCAAATGTGAGATTACATCGAAACTCACCCGAAAAATTATTAGATACGCTAATTGATGTTATTTCGCGCTCTCAAGGAGCGCCGTTTTTAATTAATTTCGACGAGCGTAGCATCGCTGGTATGGTAAGAGAAGGAATTCCAAAAGAAGATGCGTGGGACTATGCCTGCGTTGGATGTTTGGAAAACACTATGCAAGGTAACGACAGATCAGGAACGGTGAATTGTAATCCAAACCTTACTAAAAGTATAGAACTTACCTTGTGGAACGGAAAAAGCATGCCTGGTAATTTCGAGAAACCTTGGTCGAAGGACGGTGAGCAATTTGGACCTAAAACGGGAGATCCCGAAGATTTTGAAACATGGGAAGAATTTTGGAACGCCTGGCAAGAACAGATGAAATTTGTTATAAAATATACTGTTGATGTATATAATAAAACTGAGGAATTTAGAAGCAAATTCTTACCTACACCTTATGTATCCACATTAGTACAAGGATGCATTGAAAAAGGTCTTGATGTTAGAAATGGAGGTCCTGAATTACGCTTTATAACAGTTGAGGGCGTTGGATATGCCACGACCGTTGATTCTCTCTTAGCAATTAAAGACTTTGTTTTTGATAAAGAGAAATTTAAGATTTCGGAAATTAAAGATGCGTTAAGAAACGACTTTCAAGGTAAGGAATTAGTCGTGATGCAAACCCTCTTAAGAAATAAAGCACCAAAATACGGTAATGACGAAGAAGAAGCTGACGAGTTAGCGAGAAGAGTGATGGAAACTTGGGCAGACGAGACGTGGGAACATCAAACTCCGACAGAATTTCAATATAGACCAGGAATGCTCTCGTGGAATTACTGGGCGGGTGCAGACGCAAGCCTTACTCCCGCTACGCCAGATGGTCGAAATTCGGGCACATTCTTGTCAAACGCAATTTGTCCCACAAATGGAGTTGACGAAAAAGGACCCACTGCTGTCACCAATTCCGTAGGGATAGCGTTAGGAGGGAAAACTGAAGACGGCGAATATATCAACTATTTGCCGAACGGTGCAAGCCACACGATAACCTTTAATCCAAGCATCTTACGAGATCCCGAGCATAGAGAGAAGTTCAAATCTTATTTACGCGGATACGACGAAAACGGAGGGACATGCTTACAAATCAATATGATCGACGCAGATATGCTTAGAGACGCTCAAAAGCATCCAGAAGATTATAAAAACCTTCTCGTTAGAGTCACAGGTTATAACGCGTATTTCACCGCCATAGGCAAAGAACTCCAAGACGAGATAATAGCTCGTGAGTCACACAAAATGTAGTTCGATTATATATTTTTTTATTATCTTTTTTATTATTTTCGTTAAATTATCTCGATTTTTTAATTTATTTGAGTTAAAAGTATCGAAAACCTCACTAAAATACTATAAAAATTGCATTTTTCTTAGTGGGAATACCCGCAATAAAGAAAAACTATAAACTCATTTTTGAATACTATATTAATAGATATAAAGATGCCAATTACAGGAATAGATCACGATAAATGTATAAAGTGTTATAACTGTTTGGATGCGTGTACCGACCCTGGTGCGTACATTCAGTTGGATGAGGAGAAGGACGAAATAGTTTTTGAGGATTCTAATTTTGGGTGTATTAAATGCGGACAATGTGTGGCACAGTGCCCAGAAGACGCGATATTATACGAAGACATGGGAGAGGCGTTCACTTTTGACAAGATTAACGATCTTCCCGGATTAATCGATTACGATACTCTTTTTAACTTTATGGCGGCAAATAGATCGATTAGATTTTACAAAGATAAAAAGGTCCCTCAAGAGCTTTTAGATAAGGTAATTGACGCAATGAATCGAGCACCGACGGCCGCTAACATGAGATCGGAAAAGTTTTACATCGTATCCGATTCAGAAAAGATTAAAGCGTTATCTGACGCCATATACGAAGAATTTCTAAAAGATCCTTCCGAAAAGGAACATTGGCAGGAGCGAAAGGAAAACTACGGAAGAACTTCTAGGGAACCTGTTTTTTATAACGCCCCTCATGCAATCTTAGTATCATCTAATTTCAACATGATGATGGAAGGATTTAACATAGGAAATATCGTTACGTACGGGAGGTTAGCCGCTCAATCTCTTGGTCTGGGAACATGTTGGATCGGATATGTAACCATGGCAAACGAGAAAAATCCAAAAATCGCAAAGATAGTAAATGCTCGGGGGAAAATTATAGGTGCTTTTACTATTGGATATCCCGATGTAAAGTTTTATCGCGTCCCTCCTCGCTCAGAAAAGAGAGTCAAAATTATCGATTAAGGTTCACCTATAATGAATGATTCATTATTTTTATTTTTATAGTTCTCTCTTTCAATCTTAAATTCTTTATATTAGCGCTTTTGAAATAATATCCTACTTAAATGGAACCTTATTCAACTTTTTAAAAGTAGTTAAAAATTTAAATTCTTGACCATCGAAATAAGAAATAATTCAATTAAATAAAAAATTTAGATATGTCAAAAAATGAAATTTTAATAAAGCTTAAGGATGCAATCGTAGGAATGGAAATAATTAAAGCTAAAGAGATTTGCGAGGAAGCTTTATCCCAAAAAATCGACCCCTTCACCATCATTGAGAAGGGGATCATGGAAGGTATCACAATCGTTGGAGACAAATTCGAAGCTGAAGAATTTTTTTTAGCAGAGCTATTGATGGCGGGGGAGATTATAAAACAGATTATGAAAATTTTACTTCCCTATATACAAAACCAGGATAAGAATAAACCAATTGGAAAAGTTGTTATTGGAACTGGTAAAGGAGATGTACACGATATTGGAAAGAATGTAGTAAAAATCTTCTTAGAAGCTGAAGGGTTTGAAGTTATTGATTTAGGTGTTGATGTCTCTTCGGAAAAATTTATAGAAGCTATTCGTATAGAAAAACCAAAAATTCTTGCCATATCTGCGCTAGTTTCTATGACATTACCGGAGGTAAATAATTTAATGAAAGAAATAGAAAAGGCGAATCTAAGAGACGAACTTAAGGTAATTATAGGAGGAGCTCCAGTTACTGAGGATTTTGTTAAAGATATAGGTGCTGATGCCTACGCTAAGAATGCCATTGATGGAATTAATACATGTTTGAGGTGGATTAGAGAATGAAGGCGAGAGAGAGGATTATGGCTGTACTTCGTCATGAAGAGCCGGACATGATACCATTTACATTATATGTAGAAACAAAATATTTAATCGGATTGTCGATTTACCAACCCTGGCGAAAACTCTTAGATAAAGGACTTGGCCTACACGCTGCGTTGGCTGTTCAAACACACAAAGCACATTGTCCACATACAAATATGGATATTATTCATCATTATGCAAACAATACTTCTTGGTCACCCGTTGATATAATGATGGCATTTGATACCCCTCATGACATATCGGGAGGTTTAACTACACCTAAAGGTGAACTCAATGTAAAGGCTAAAATGGAAAGTCTTGATCTTTCTGTCAACCTTCCTTGGTTTCCAGAAGATGGATATTTTGTTAAAAGTGTGGAAGATTACGATGTATTAAAGTATATCATCGAAGATACGGAATATCTCCCTTTTTACGAGGAGATTAAAGAATTTAAAACCTTCATCGGAGATTTTGGAATTGTCCCCTCCTTTGTTCCAAAATCACCGTTTCAAGCTATGATCATGCTAATGGGACCGAAAAGGTTATCATTAGATTATTATATGCATCAGAAAGAATTTGACGAGCTTTACAAGGTGATCTATAAAAAAGAGCTCGAAGTATATAAAATAGCCGCAGAATCCCCAGCAGAAGTTATTTGGGGCCCAGATAATGTGACGAGCCTAGTAACTAGTCCAAAATTCTTCGAAAAATATAGCTTACCTTTTTATAACGAAGTCGCAGATATCTTTCATAAACACGATAAAATTTACGTAGTTCACATGGATGGAGAGTTAAAGAGTCTTGGAGAGTTGATTGGAAAAACCAGAATAGACGCCATCGAAAGTTTCACAGCTCCGCCCGTAGGTAATTATTCAATCTCTGATGCTAAGAAAGAATGGAAGAATAAGGTGATATGGGCAAACTTCCCAGAGCCCGTAAGTCTTCAAGGTCAGAGAGCAGTGAAAAAGAAGACACTAGAGATGTTAAAAAGCGCGGCTCCCGGTGATAATTTTCTCATGGGAATTTCAGAAGGTTTTCCTTCCTTTATGCATATGCTCGCCAGTATTCCTACAATATTCAAGGTAATATTAAAGCATGGTAAATACCCCATTTCAATATAATAACACTTTAAATATAGGCTCCTTTTTTTAAATTCAATCGATTTTTTTAAAAAAATCTTATATATTATTGTCTAAAATATATTTATAATTATTTTTAAAAATGATATTATTTTCTCAAAAAGTACATAATCATCATGAGCGAATTAAAAGATCTTAAACTTCTCTCTAAAAAAAAGAAATTGGGATTTAGCTTTGGTTATTTAGGCATAGTTTTAGCAAATTGGACTTTCGCAACTTATATTTTTTTCTTTTACGCTTCAGTAATTGGATTAGACCCGATTCTAATCGGTTTAGCATTAGGTATTCTAGGTATATGGGACATGGTAAACGATCCGATTATGGGACATTTATCTGATAAAACTAAAACGAGATGGGGACGAAGACGTCCTTACTTGATTTTTGGTACGATCCCTTTAATCATCTCTTTTATTATGTTATGGTGGAACCCTTTCACGGAGCAAATAATGATATTTTTCTATTTTTTGACTATTATGATAATATTTGAATGGACCTATACGATGATATCCTTATCATATGGGGCATTATATCCCGAATTGACTCCCTACATAAAAGAGCGTTTAGAAATAGCGAGCTATTCCGAATTTTTTGATCTCATCGCACTTATTTTGGGTTATGTACTTTCGCTAATTATTGTCGGAATCTTGATAGGGCTTGGATATACTGCTGCTACATCATGGTTATTAATGTCAGTGATAATGGCATTAATTATGTTAATTTCGATTTACACTGCAACAATTGTTACCAAAGAACAAAAGATATTCTACGAGGCTCAGGCATTACGCCTTAGCGAAGCGCTAAAATATACTTGGAAAAATAAAGCTTTTAGAATAGTAGTTTTAGCGTGGTTATGCATATCAATTGCTTATATACTAGGTTCAGCGACTGCTATTTTTTTCACTACTTATATCTTAGGGATGAATGAGTTAGAATCTGCTATATCCTTGTTATTTATCTTCCTTACCGCCATTCCATGTCTTTATGTATGGTATAAATTAAGCCAAAAATATGGAACTGTACGCTCAACGATGGGCGCTATGATTCTTTTTGGATTCGCATTTATTTTGCTTTTATTCGTTATTGATGTTTTAATATTCGTCGTTGCGATTGCTATTTTAGGAATTGGAATGGCTGGAGTTATCTTGTTGCCTCAGACTCTCTATGCAGATGTAATTGATGAGGACGAATTAATTACGGGAGTTCGAAGAGAAGGGATGTTTCAAGGTATAAGAACTTTCATCGTCAAGGCTTCGGTTTCTATATCATATGTTACTATGGCTGTAGTTCTAGAGCTTTCGGGATTCCAATCGGGAGCTTCAGTACAGTCAAAATCGGCTTTACAAGGCATTCGCTTATTAATTAGTATAATTCCAGCTGGATTTATGTTCCTTGGTATTATTATTTATATTCGATATCCTCTAAAGGGAGATCGCTTAAAGGAAGTTAAAAATAAAGTAATAAAACTTCACGAAGAAAAAAGAAGAACCTTCGAAAAAATGGAGGAGTAGATACGGAATTTTAGTTTGGTTGTTTTAAATTACGTAGAAATATATAGAAAAGGTTTAAATTGTATTTCAATTTCTTCGAATCATCAGTTAAATGGGATATAACTTAATATAAGCGGTTGAATTTAAAAATGCCTTCCGAATTAACTCAATTTGAATTTAATTTGTTGTTTATCCTTACGATAATTCTTTTAATAATTAAATTTGCGTTAATACTCTTCATTTCTTACAAATTATACGAGAGAAAAAAGGATAAAGGAGAGTTTTCTTATGGGTTTATCTTTGGAGTTTTAATCTTAATGATTACATTGTTCGTATCTCGGATTCTCTATATGATTTTTGATTTTTTTTATACGAGATTCGACTCGTCTACTTACCATCTAATGCCCAATATTATATTCTGGAAAATTGCTACTTTCATTAACAATTTCGGATATGCTTATTTTATATTTATCATAGATTTGAAAATTTTAAAGTTTAAGTTAAGAGGCAGTATAGCTTACATCATTATTGTAATTACACTCGTTCAATTATTATATCCAGTGAGTACAATTCAGGATTTTCATATAATATCCACGCTTGACTTATTTTTGAACGCCCTTGCGATAATAATCCCAATATTTTTCTTTTTTATGGGTCATGTCTCCTCACCTTATCAAAAACCCAGTTTAGCAATTGCGTTCGGAGTAATTCTCTACGCAATAGGTTCCAATATCAATGTTGAAATATTTTTAACCCTACTCGAAAGTGTTATTGGTGTGGAGATACGAGTTATAATGATTATTTTATCCCTGATTTTCAAGGTATTAGGATTGATCCTTTTTTCTTCCGGAGTGATGAATTTTGCTTTTAGATTTTCAAAGGAATATCCTAAGAAAAGTAAATATTAACTTAAAAAAGAATTAAAGAAAAATTATTAATTCTTAAGTAATGTTGCTTCATTTTCTTCGCAAAACAGATCTTCCGTATCTTTTATTAAACTTGCCAATATAAGATTAGAAAGCACGATTAACGAGGCAATTATGAATGTCATCCGAAATCCAACTAATTCTACTAATAGCCCAGAGAGTCCAGTTCCGATGATAATTCCTAGATTAAGGATGCTCATATACACTGAAAACATTGTGGCGCTTATTGATTTCTTACAAATATCCATGGATAGTATCATTTCTGCAATTTGAAGAAAACCCCACGCAATACCCGCAAGAAAGACAAAAATTAAAGCATCTAGTAAATTTTGTATTAACGCAACGATAATTATCATCACGGATAAAAATACGAGCGATATACTGATACTTAATCTCCTCGAAAATCGATCAAGAATTGGTCCGGAGATCGCACAACCCACTACGAATCCCCCGCTTCCTAAAGCCATGATGATTCCAACATACTCGATACTTAACCCAAGGTCCAAGGATAAGTATAAGGGGAGCATTGAAAGCGTGATGTACAAACCCATTTCCGAAAAGATAAATAATAGAGAGATTATGATTACAATTCTCTTTTTAAAGGTGTCCTTAACATCTTTCCATGGAAATTTTTCCGATAATTCGAAGGGTGGTTCTCTCGAGATAAAGAGGAAAGGAAGCGAAACCAACAAAAAAATCCCCATGAATAAGAAATATAGTGCCCAAGAAAAGATTTCAACGAAGAATCCAACCATAATTGCTGCTATTACATATCCTCCGAACTTTGATCCCCAACATACACTTTGAGCGGTCCCCCTCTTTTCTGGAGTCGTGGTATCTACTACCAACCCATCTGTAGATGTGTCGCATAAAGCATTAAAAAAATTTGCGGCAAAGATAAGACCAGCGAATATTAGCCACCCTGCATTAGGATTGACAGGAATTAGCATGAAAAAAAGAAGGGCAGAAAAAAAGCTTCCAATTATCATGTAAGGTAATCTCCGTCCCCAGTTCCCTATTTTTTTTCTATCGGATAAAATTCCATAGAATATTTTAAAAATCCAAGGAGCAGTTCCTATCGCAATTGTTAATCCAATGAGCGCAAGGTTTACATTATAACGAATGAGATAAAGCGCCATATACACGTACATGAAAACCTCAATGAATCCTTGGTGAAGATAAATGATCCCAAATATAGAATATCGAAGTAATCGGTTAGTTTGGAGATTTATTTTTTTTGAATTCTGAAATTTACTATTATTATTGGTTGTTTCCATATATCAAAACCTAATAAAATTAATTTCCTTTTAATGATTATTATTGTTAATTCACATTATAAATATAAAAATATATTATCATTTCGTTTTTATTTGACAATATTAGCATACTTGGAGGATGAGAAATTTTGGTTGAATTAGCTAACATTTTTGAAATACAAAAGATGTCTACGGAAGATGGACCGGGTATTAGGACAACGGTATTTTTCAAGCATTGTCCGTTAAAATGTGCTTGGTGTCACAATCCAGAGTCGATTTCTCACAAACCACAGCTCGAATGGTTAAAGCACAAATGTATAGGATGTAAAATCTGCGTAGAGATGTGCGAACAAAACGCCTTATTTTTTGATGAAGAAGGTCTTCACATCAACCGCGATTTTTGTATAGGTTGCGGGAGTTGCGTTAAAGAATGCCCTTCTACGGCGTTGCATATGTTTGGCCAAAAATGGGATGTGGAAGAGCTATATAACGAGATCGCCAAAGATAAAATTTATTACGAGAAATCAAATGGGGGAGTTACTATATCGGGGGGAGAACCAACACTTCAACCAGCAGTTGTAGAACGATTTCTAAAAAAATGTAAAGAAAATGGAATTTCAACTGCGTTAGACACTTGTGGATACGCTTCTCAGGAAATATACAAGAAATTACTTCCCCACGTTGATTTAGTATTATTAGACATAAAGGAAATTGATTCGGAAAAGCACAAACAATTTACAGGAGTGCCCAACGATAAAATTTTGGAAAATGCTCAATGGCTTGCTCAATATTTGAAAGAGAGTAATAAGAAGCTTTGGATTCGGACTCCGCTGATTCCAAAATACACAGCCACCGAAGATAATATACGAAGTATAGGACGATTCATTGTTAACGAACTCCAAAATTTCCCAGAAAGATGGGATTTACTCTCGTTTAATAATCTATGTCAAGACAAATACTCGCGATTAGATATGGAATGGATTTTAAAAGATGTTCCCTTAATGAAAGCAAAGGAGATCGAAAATCTTTACGATATTGCGGAAGCTACTGGAGTAAAAAATGTTCAATGGTCTGGGTTAACGAAAAGGGAAAAAAGAGAGGAGACCAAAGCTAATAAAGACGATAAAATTAAATTATCATCGTGTGGAAACTAATTAATAGTTAAAAAATTTATTCTAATTAGTGATAAAAAATGGGAAAAAAGGATTTACCTAATTGGTCTTCAGAGCTCACTGAACATGCAGTTGAATTTACGCAACCAGATATTATGTTAAAGCTGGTTTCAACTATAGACAATCGGGGTTGGCCCCATATCACTATGATCTCGAGTAATCGGGCAATACATAAGGACAAAATAGTATGGGGCGCTTTTACTGAAGGAAGCAGTAAGAAAAATATTAAGAAAAATCCAAAGCAAGGAATTCTCTACATGACTGCAGATATGCCCTTTAAATTCCTCCAAGTAAAAGCTGATTTTGTCGAGACCACAACAGAGGGGGACGATTTGGAATATTTTAACAAGACTGATTTGATGAGATACTTTACCTATGTGAGAGTCCACACCGCTTATTATAACAAGGTTGTAGCTGCGAGACCAGTTAGAAATCTTGGTCTCGGAGGAATCGTATCTGGAATCATTAAAGACATGATCGGCCGAGGGGGTGCAAAAAAAGATCTTGAGGAGGAAAAGCTTAATGTCATAGGATATGGGCTTTTTCGGGCTGCAATTGGCGTTCGGGCAATCTCATATATCGATCCTAAGGACGATTATCCCGTAATTATTCCGTGTATTCCACTTCAAGCTCCTGATCATAATAGATTGATTTTTCCATTATCCTCCTTAAAGCAGGACTTGTTGGAAATACCTGAAAACACCAAGGTTGCCGTATATGGGATGAATTTTGATTTTGCAAATCAAGTCGTTAAGGGAACATATATGGGAATTGAAAAATTCAGATTAATAAAATTCGGAGTCATCGAAATCGAAGAAGTCTACAATAGCAGTCCTCCAATCGTTGGAAAAATCTATCCTGAAATTGAATATATAGAAAAAGTGACTAATTTCACCCTCGAATAATTAAATTCTTTTTCTATTTTTCTTACATTCCTTTCAATATCCATTATCAATATATATTTAACCTATTTCTATCGATTAGGTGCGAGAATTGTTTAACTGCGAAAAATATGGGCTAAAAATAAATTGTTTGTACGAAATTTTGGCGACTACAATATCAAAAGATAAGTTATCGAAAGAAATCTCCCCTAATACCTCTTGTATGGGTATACAATTCATTGAGAACGACATTTTAAAACTTAAACCATATAGAACTACTCGTACCTATAAAAACTTAAAACAAAATGGATTAATAACTATTAATTTCGTTAAGAATGTATATTTTTATGCGATTGCTGCGCTCAAAAGAGAGAATTCCCCTATTGGGATAGAAAAATTTCCATTAAAAAATTACGCTTATAAAGATATCGATATTAAAAATGATGAAACGGGAGATAAATTAATATTAGTTTTTCCTTACATTAAGTCGTCGTGGGGTTGTGCATTTTGTAAGGTAATAAAAGAGGGTGAGCTCACCGTAGATGACGAGCTTGGAAAAGCAAAAGTTACAGAGTTTACAACAAGAGTTTTGCGATTTATACAATTGAAAGATTCTTATAGCGTTGTTAATCGCGCAGAAAATTTAGCCTTAGAACTCATAATCCTTACTACCAGACTAAAAGTAGCAAAGGAAACAAAAAATAACTTTATCTATCAAAAAATTAACGAGAAATACCAAGATTTAAAATTAAATCTCTTGAAATTCGGGCATAACAAAATTGCTTTAAAGACATTAGAGATAACTGACAAGTATATAAAAAGTTTATAAAAAAAGCATTTCTTATTAATGTCTTTCACTAATCTTCTCAATGTACATAAGAGGATATTTCATATCTTCGATCCAATCTATTTTTGCAGTTATTTCAACGAATTGATACTCTAGCGTAAGTTCTGCTCTAATAATTTTTCCAGTTATCTCGTCGTAATCAAATTCAGAATTCTTATCTCC
The DNA here is from genome assembly GCA_014729315.1 of Promethearchaeota archaeon. The sequence continues at coordinate 12,707 of WJKD01000592.1, forward strand.
AATTATATTGCTCTTGTTTAAAAATACTTTCACAGATTTTACATAAGGTTGACAGGATATCGATGCTTCGATTCCCCTCTCAATAGCATGAATGATTTCATCATTAGACGATATAGGCATACCGCATAAGATATGATAAAGGGCTCCAAGTTTGATACCTGCTTCAAAGCTTATTCGCTCTCTGTCGGAAATACTCGGATCGAAGAATATTTTAGGATTCTGATTCATTTTAAATCTCGTATTTTAAAGTTAGTCTAAATATTCAATTCGAGCGCCTTTATTATTGGGTTTACAGATGTAAATGTGTCCTCCTCTATTTTTAAGAAAATCGTGTACCTCTACAAAGAGTTTCCTAGCTTCCGATTCCGTCTCGGTAATAGCAAGAACGCTTGGACCAAAAGAGGACATTCCGTAGCACTTTACACTGTAGTTTTCGAAGAACTCAAGTAAATTTTTTACGATATCGTGTTGAAGCTCTATTTCTATCTGTTTAAACCCAATACTCTGAATACGCTTCAATCCCTCTCCAAAACACTGGAGATCCTTTTTCAAGATTCCAGGGATAATCTTCATAAGAATTTGATGTGACACCTCGTTCACCTCTTTTTTGGGAATTGGAGCATGTTTTTGGAATACGCTGACCTCCTCATCTCCGAAAGCTCCTTTTCTTACATTTGGAATTACGAGAACAATCCTCCAGTTCTCCGGGATAGAATATCGTAATATGGTCAAAGCGGGATTAGCTCCTTCCGCAGCGGATGACGGTAAAAATGTCTCTTTCTCTTTTCCTTTACCAAAATCGTGCCCTCCGTCAAGAATGAAGCCTCCTGTTTCAAAACCCCTCCATCCGATTCCTGAGGTCCCTCCTCTTCCTACAAGTTTTGTAAGATCCTTTGTCGAAACATCGATTTGTTTTAATTTTGTGATGGCCGTAGCTATCGCTAAAGATAATTGCGTTTTAGATCCCAATCCTACGTGGGAAGGGTAATAGCGCTTTAAGTAAAATCTAAAATTTTTATTATTAATATTAAATGTTTTAAAAACTTTTGACGCTTTTTGATTAATAACTTCAACTGATTCCCGATAATATTTATTGCATTCAATTTTGAACTTATTTGCCGAGTTGGTAGCCTCAAAAACCACATTAGGCCGGTCAAGCATTAGCCCGATACCTCCGTCAACTCTGCCAGTATAACCATTCTCGTCAATCAAAGAAAGATGGATACGACAAGGCGTCGTGATTCTTATTTTCATTTTCAATAATGAAGGCTAATTAAACCATAGATTATAGATTAATTAAAAGCTATATTATAATTATTTTTGAAAACATAAAAAGCTTAAAGTGATGAAAATAAAAAAATATAACCAAAGTGTATCGCTCCTCCAATCAATAAAGCTAGTGCTATTTCCATGAGGGAAATTTGTAGGGCATATTTCCAACTGGTATTTTTAGCTATAATAATAATAGTAGCAAAACATGGTATATAGAGCATTGTTACTAAACAAAACACAATCATTTGTATAGGAGTCAATAGATCTGTAATAGCAATTCCTATTGAACTCGCTAACAATGCTAATAATACGAGAGTTAATTCTTTTCTTAGAATTCCGTAAATTAAAAAGACACCGGTAATAACGGGAAGCCCTAACCAAAATACAGTAATAGGGGAAATCACTAAATTTATCGGTTCTAATGCGTTGAAGATAAGCAGTATTTCCAAGAAAACTCCAAGAATTATAATTATGGGAAGAGCTTTGAATATAAATTCTTTTGAACGCAACCATGTCTGTTTCATTATAACACTGTAATTTGGAACTCGATATTCGTGCATTTCCATTATTAATTCTGTACATGATCCAGGCATTGTCTTGTTTAATATTCGCCCAACAAGTAATATAACTGAAAGATTAATAAGAAATAAAACAAAAACCCACCCGAGACCTAAATAGCGACCAACTAAGCCTAAAACTACCGTCATAACTGCAGCGCATGGAACCAGAGAGGTAAGTGCAATAGAAATTTTCTTTTCTCTTTTAGTTTCCATTATTCTACATCCCGCACACGCAGGCACATTACAACCAAAACCTAATATCATAGGTATTATTGTTTTACCGTGAACACCAATTATATGCATAACTCGATCCATCAAAAAAGCAGCTCTAGGAAGATAACCCGAATCTTGAAGTATTTCTATTATTAAAAAGAAGGGAATGACATAGACCAATACACCTCCGACTGCGCCGAAGAATCCACCTACTCCTCCGTCCCATAACAATTTCACCCAAAAAGTCTCTTCTCCGTATTCATTATAGACCATAACAGTTAAATCGTCATAAAGCATTTCAAATAAAGCTCCGAAAAAATCGCCAACTGAAAATGTAAAAGCGTAAATTCCAATTACAACAAGAACAAGTATGACATATCCCCAGACTGAATGAGTGGTCAGGTGGTCTAATGTATCAGCAATCGTCTTTTTTCTTGACTTCTTCTCATCTTCTATTAAAACTACTTCGCTCACAATTTTATTGATATTATTATAAATTTCAGAGGAAATTATTGTATTAATATCTTCTCCGTGGTAATCTTCGAGTTCTTCTCGATATTTATCACTTCTTTCTAAAATTTTGCAGGTTGTTTCTTTTGCATCAAATAATTTCTCTATTTCTTCGTCTTTTTCCAAAACCTTGACTGCTAAAAATCTTGAAGGATATTTAAACTTAGCAAAATAATCCTCGCATTTTTTAATATCTGCTGTTAATTTTTGAACCTTTTCTTCCACTTCTTTGCCAAATGAAAGGATATTTGAAAGATTGGGGAACTTAAATTCCTCTTTTAAACAAGTTGATCTTTTTCTCCTCTTTCTTATGTGTTCGATTCGATAATAATCATGGAAATGGTGATCGCACTCTTCAGGCTCAGATCCATCATAATGGCGGTGAGCTTGACGAAATATCACCATCTCTATAGCCTCTTCTAACAGTTCGTGTACTCCTATTCCGTGTACCGCAACCAGAGGAAGCACCGGAAATTTAAAGATCTTTTCCAACTTGTCAAAATCTAAGTCAATGTTTCTCTTGTGTAATATGTCCATTTGATTGATTGCAATAATCATCGGCACTTTTAGTTCGAGCAATTGAAAGGTTAAAAACAGATTTCTTTCTAAATTTGTTGCGTCAACGACATTAATTATAATATCAACTTCCTCCGAGACGATGTATTCTCTACTGACAATTTCTTCCAACGAAAAAGTAGACAGACTATATATTCCCGGAAGATCAACGATATTAAAGTGATATCCAAGAAATTCAAGAGATCCTTCCATCTTTTCAACTGTTTTACCTGGCCAATTTCCAATAGTCTGAGAAAGACCTGTTAATTGATTAAAAATAACGCTTTTCCCGACATTTGGGTTTCCTGCTAAAGCGATATTAATTTTATTCTTACGACTGCCCCGCAAGTGACTTCGGTTTTTAAAATGTTTACGGTTATTAATTCTCTGTTCTTTTATTTTTTTTCGCCAAAAATGACGTTTAGTCCGAAGATCTTTCTGTTTTTTCTTTAATTCTTCTCTAAATTCTTTTTTGTTCATTGACTATTCAGATCTAATACAGTTACATAATATATTTTAACGGATAAAAAATAATAAAATCTTTCCTATTGGTTATTCAGAACGCGCAAGCGTCTCCACACTCTACGAAGATTTTTCTTGCTAAACCTCTACCAATCACCATTTTAGAGCCTTTCACATAAATTTCCAGAGGGCCTTTGAAAGGTGCAGCTTTAGTTTTTTTAATTTTAGCACCTGGAACAAGCCCTAAATTCGCCAGCCGCTGTTTTTGTCTAAATCCAACATTCACGGAAAGCACTGTCATTTCTTCGCCTTTTTCGCATTTTGTAAGGCATTTTATTAGGGCAGTTCCCTTCTGATTATTATTATTCCTCAAGGTATTTGATTCTTTAGAATCAATCATAATTTATTATTTTTAAGATTTTTTTTTCAGTTTTAAACAGACATTTTTAGCTCATTTCCAGAGTTGATTAATCTTATAATAATTTTTATGGAAATGAAGGTTTAATGAGTCATTATTATTAATGGAAATCATATATTCATAATTAGGTTTGGTAAATCTAGTCATACCTAAATAAAGTAAAAATTTTTTATTTTTAAACATTACGATTATGTTTTAGAGAATTCAATAAACATTTTGATCTGAAAAATATTTAATTATAAAAAAATGCGTACAAAGAATAATTTAGAACAAGTGAATTCATCTTTATAAAATTGGAGAAAGTTAATTCTGTAATAACCATTTTGTTCGCCCAAGGCTCTTAGAAAAAAAGAATTGATAATCGAATTTCTAAAAGAAAAAAAAGAGAATATTGAAGTACTACTAAATAAAGCCTTTTTACTTCTTCTTAAATAGTGAATAAGGCCTAATTCGTCTAGAAGAATAACCAAGATTATGTTGACTATTATTTAAACATATCAGTATCCAATTGATGCGCATCTCCTCTATTTATATTCAAAAATAACAAACTTTTAAGAGATAAATTATTATTCTTAAACAGATTAAGATTTTGGTAAATAGGAAGATTAATCTTTAAGTTCAATTGATTTTTCTCAATTCTAAAAGAGTTGACTCATAATAGTCGAAAAATCCATAGTGTCAGTAAAAAACCTTAAAAAGACTTTTGAAAATGTTATTGCGGTCGACGGTCTTTCTTTTGAAGTGAGACCTGGTGAAGTATTTGGCTTGTTGGGACCAAACGGAGCAGGAAAAACCACCACAATTAAGCTTCTTCTCGGATTACTCGAACCCGATAATGGAAAGATAGACATATTTGGACTTAATCCCGAGAAAGATGATGTGGAGATAAAGAGAAGAATCGGATATGTAGCAGAGGAGCCATTGATATTTAAGTCCTTGACGCCGGCAGAATTATTTAATTTTATCTGTTCCATACGAGATTTAAATGAAGAAGAAGTTGCAGAACGAGCAAAAGAATATTTGAAAAGCTTAGGGGCTGAAAAACATTACGAACAAATTATCGCAACGCTTTCGCACGGAAATAAACAAAAAATCCAAATCATTTCTGCACTTCTTCACGAGCCTGATCTACTAATTCTTGACGAGCCGTTTTCGGGAATGGACGCAAAAGCAATTAAAGTTATTAAAGAAATTGTGGACCTTCAAAAAAAGAATGGAGGTGCGGTTTTATTTTCGTCACACATCTTAGAACTAGCCGAAGATATATGCGATAGGATTGCAATCATTAACAAAGGAAAATTAGTGGGAATCGGGACTATGGAAGAACTTCGTGCTCAAGCCAACAAAATCGGTGCGAGTTTAGAAGACGTGTTTTTAGGGCTTACTGAAGAAGACGATTCTGTAAATTCTATTATTAAAAAACTTAAGCTGATGTTTAATAAAAAAGGAGATCGCAATTAAGAAATCTCATGAAGGATAAAAAAAAATCCCTCTATTCTCTAGCAAAATTACTGAACCAAGAAATTTTCATGGAAGCACAAATACAAACTGGGGGTATGCGCTACAACAAAGTATTGGAAAAATACGAAAAAAACAAAAAATCTTTTAAAACTCAAACAATAATCGTTAAAATATCTTACGCTATAATCTTCTCGGTGCTTACAATTATTCCTTTAATGTCATATTTTGAAATCATAACTCGATTAAGAGTTTCGCGCGTATCATCGGAAGTTATCATTTTAAGTGGTGCGACCTTCTTTAGTATCTTTTTCCTGCTCCAGTTGATGTATATTATATTACTTGGAATGTTAAACACTAGCGCCTTGATGTCGGGTAACGCGTTTAAATGGTTAGAAACTCTCCCTCTCTCCAAAAAAAAATTACAAAAATTAAGCTTTCTCACAATATTCAGAAGTTTGGATTTACCCTTAATTATAATGGTGGTTATTTTTCCACTTTTAATTTTAATAGGGACTCAAAATTTCTTACTTTTTCTAATTTGTTTTTTAATTTCAATTACGAATGTTTTATTCATGTTCAGCTCGTTGGTCTTGATTAGCGAACGGATAACTAAAATTCTCCAATTAACAGATAAAAATTCAAAGAAATCTGCCGCACTGCGCATAATCACGATGTTGGGATATCTTGCGATGACTTTTGGAACTATTTATTTAATTCAGTGGGCATTCACTTCCTTTGAAATCATTTTATCTTTCTATATACAATTAGAAAATTCTGATTTCTTGAATTTAATATTTAGCTTAATACCCTTTCCATTTTCATCAAGTTATCTGATTATATTATTCAGCGTACCAAAAGAAGTACCAACTTCAATTTGGATTTCAACGATGATTAGCTTTATTTTATTTTTTCTATTGAGTCTAAAGATGTATTCTTCAGCGGTTAAATCCCTTAAGTCAATCACTCAAATTGAATACAAACCTTCCACCTCCCAAAGCTCTGAGACCATTTCCAAAAAAGACGATCAAGAAATAATCATAAAAAAGATGAGTCCGGTAAAAGCATACTTGAGAAAAGATTTAGTAGCGGCCACAAGAGACCTTCAGATGTTCATGTTCTTAATTATGCCGATCCTTTTCCCGTTTATTTTTGTTATATCAAGCATTCTAGGAATATCTACTTCCTCTGAAAGTCCTTTAGATACATTTATGGTGATATGGAGTTTATTATTATTTAGCAGCTTGATAAATTCCTACATGCTCGTTTCGGGACTATTAGGTGTAGAGGAAACGGGCATATCTATTTTAGCTTCTTTGCCCATTTCTCCCAGAGATCAAGCAAAAGCTAAGTTGCTCATTATCTTAATAGTACAAACCTTAGGTTTTATGTGTCCGTCAGTGTTATTAATATTATTAACGGGTTATTTTTTGCTCTTAGAATTGATTTTCGTCAGTTTACCTATGATCTGGATTATGGCCTTAATAATTTTTGAGTTTAAAATCCTATTTTTTGGAAAAATGAAGTATAAATATGTAATTGAAGAAGTAAACACGAAATTAAAGTATTTAAAGTGGTTCTTGCTTGCTATAGTAGGCTCCTTTATTTATATTACTATTATCTCCTTCGGAAACATGATTTACTTTTTGTTTGGTTTAGGACCGCTATTGATCGCATTAGTAATTTTCGAAATAATTAGTCTATTAATAATTCTTCAAATTTTCAACAAAATTTTTCCTAAAGTTTAATAAACGATGGAAAAAGGTCTTTTTCTTAACGAATATTGAGATAATGCGAAAAAAAAATGCTTAATTAAATTTTACAACTATTATCGCAATTTATTATTATCTTTGAAGCTATACCCCTTCCTAAAACTAGACTTGAACCTTTTACGCTTATTTCTACTGGACCTCTAAAGGGTGCTTCTTTTGTTTTTACAATTTCTGTTCCCGGAACTATCCCCAGGTTAGCAAGCCTTCTTTTCGCTCCAAACCCAGCATTCACGCCAATAACAGTAATCTTTGCGCCAATAGGACATTCTGAGAGACATTGAGTAAGAGGAACGGGATTTTTAGAAAGAGAATCGTTGTCCTTAATCACAATATTTTCCTCTATTACTTCGTCATATTTTATCTTCGTCATATTTCACAGCGTTTTACTCTGTGCTATTGACTCAGTTTTTTACTTGATAATGTTTATATTTTACTTTTGCGAATATATGCAAATTATGAATAATTATTTGTTATATTCGTTCGGTCTGTCCAAAATTTTTATTTAATTTAGACATACCTAATTATAAATAAAATCAAATGGTTTTTAAAATTTTTCTTTATTCTTCTTTATAATTATGAATATTTTTTACTCTTCCATAATTGTATATTAACTATATTTATTAAATAAAATAGTATTCAAAATTAAATTTTGAGCGATCTAGAAGGATTAACCAGGAATTTACTGGCAAAGGGATATTCAGAGGACAAAATTCTTAATCGGTTGGTTCAAGAATATTTGGATTTTAAAAGTATTGAAAAAGATACCGCCTTTCGGTTAGCTAAAGCGATCCTAGAAGAATGTAAAAAAAGCGGCGATTTAAACAAAAAAAACGATTTTATTAATACCTTATTAACGATTAATCGAGCAGATGTATCTATTGGGAAACAAGGAGTCGGTTGTAGAGGGGCGGGAGATTTTTTTGTTCACAAAATTATTGGTGAACTTTCTCAAACGGAAGAAGAAGCATATCTAACACCTAAGTCGTTAGATGACGCTGGAGCAGTACGGTTAGTAGATGTTAAGGGATTTGGCAATAAAGGATTTCAAACAGAAGATTTGATTATTGTCTCAAAGATGGAAGGTATTCACAGTCGACTAAGCGATTTTCCTTTTATATGTGGATTCCATGTTACGCGTGCAGCACTGAGAGATTTATATGTCAAAGGAGCAAAACCAATATCTGTCATGATTGATGTACACTTAGGTGACGATGCTGATGTAGGTAAGCTTTTCGATTTTATGTCTGGCATCTCCACTGTCTGTGAATTAGCTAAAGTACCCATTACGGCGGGCTCCACATTACGAATCGGTGGAGATATGGTTATAGGAAATCGATTGACTGGTGGTATCGCAGCAGTGGGTCTAACTTCTAAAACTGTTTTAGCTAGACGTAATATTAAACCTGGTGATAAAATTCTTATGACAGAGGGAGCAGGAGGAGGGACTATAACGACAACTGCAATTTATTCAGGAAATCACGATGTCGTAAACGAGACTATGAATATTAAATTTTTAGAAGCTTGTGAAATACTCTTGAATAAAAATTACGTTGATCGAATCCACGCTATGGCAGATGTTACCAACGGAGGATTGAGAGGGGATCTTTACGAAATTAATTACGAGGCTAATTGTGGAGTTATTGTGTTTGAAGAGGCCATAAGAAAATTAGTTAATACTAAGGTTCTAAAATTACTGAAGAAAGTGAGAGTAGACTATTTAGGAGTCTCGTTAGATGCACTGCTTATTTACTGCACAAAAGATATCGTTGAAGATATTATTAACGATTTGGCGGCATTCGATATACAATGTGCTGAAATTGGACAAGTGAATGAAACAAAAGAGGTAAAAATGGTATACAAAGATCAAAAAGAAGAATCAGTTTTACCTCGCTTTCGGGAATCTGCTTACACGAAAATTAAACAAGAGATTGGCGAAGACACTCCCGAAGCGGTAAAAAAAAATGGAAAAAAGTATAGAAATCGCAGCAGAAAAAGCAGTAAAAAAGAAAGAGAAAATCATAAAATTCATTAAAAGAGATAAAAATACTTAGATCGATGTAATTATTCGTCTAATGAACCTGACCTAAAACCATTAATGTCTAAAGTTGTATATTTGAATCCTAATGATCTAAATCTTTCACCAATGCACGAGAGTTCTTCCAACTCTAAAATTTTATAGAATTCCTCTTTTAAGAGCTCAATTCTTGCTAAATTTCCTTTATGCATCCTAACTCTTAATTGTGTCAAACCGAAGGTTTTTCTTAGAAAAATTTCGGCCTTTTGAATCATTTCTATTTTCTTTTTATTTATCTCTTGATCGTATGGAATTCGAGAGGCGTAACATGCCATAGACGGTTTTAACGCCGATTTTAGATTGAAATAATTGCTTAATTTACGTATATCTTGTTTTGTAATATTATAATAAACATAAGGAGTTTCGATTCCAAGTTCTTCGATAGCTTTCTTGCCAGGACGGAATTCCTTTAAATCATCTGAATTAGAGCCGTCAACAATGACATCGAAGTCATTTTCTTCTTTTATAGAGATTAATTCTTTATATAACGCTTTTTTGCACAAATAACATCGATTTTTTGGATTATTAGCGAAGGCTACATTATCTAATAGGTCGAAATCTAAAAATTCATGATGGATGTTATATTTACGAGAAAATTGTTCTGCATCCATTAGGTCTGATTCTGGATAAATCAAAGATCGCGCTGTTATTAAAAGCGTTTCCTCCGCGTATTTAGCCGAAAGAAACGCCAATAAAGAACTATCAACACCCCCCGAAAATGCTATAATCGCTTTTTTATGCTGAAAAAACGAAATTAAATCCTTCAGTTTCGATTTGAGATCTTCACCTAGTTTCATCTTCCTAAAGATATTAAGATGTGCTATTTTAATAATATTTTAGATTATAGCTCTTAGTAATCTAATTTAATAATCTAACGAAAAATTGATATTGTGGTTAAAATAGCTAAATTTCAAAAGCAGAAGGAAAATAGAAGACATTACGGCGCCCATTTAACATCTAAGTCTATTTTTTATCAATTTATCGAACCAAATATCCAAAATAAACTCTACAATTATCTCTGGACTGATATGTATTGCGGTCAGGGAAATCTAATATTACCAATTCTAGAGAATATCCCCAAAAGCGATAGAAATGAATTTTTCAGGAAGCACATCTATCTTTTTGATATTCAACCTGAGATGGTAGCGCAAACCATTAAAAACGCTATTAATTTAGGCATCTCAGTAGATATAGCGAAAGAGAATATAATCATAAGAGATAATCTGCTAAGTTTTCCAGAATTTCTGAAATCAAAGAAATTTCCGCTTTATCACATTACTAATCCTCCTTATCTTTATTTAGGTTATATTAGGAAACATAAAAAAACCCAGAAATACCTCAGACTTTTTGAAAACGAAAACGATGGTTACCAAGACTTATATCAGATTGCGATGATGAAAGATTTAAGAAACAGAATCAAAAATTTGATTTACATCATCCCTACAAATTTCTTGTATGGAGCATCTGTGTCAAACAAATTCAGAAATGATTTTTTGAAACACTACGAGATCCAAAAAATGATAATATACGAATCCCAGATTTTCGAATTTACAGGAACTAATATATGCATTGGTTTTTTTACCAAGAAAAAAATACCACAATCCTCTGAGATAAGGTTTAACGGTAAAAAGATTAAAGCAAACAACGCGAAATTCGAAAAAATTTATATTTTAAAACCTAAATATAATTATCGCGCTGGCTCGGAGTTTAAAGAATTTACAGAAAGAAAAACAGCTCCCAATCCTTTAAAAGTAAATTATTATTTACTAAATAAGGAAGTGAAAGAAAATAAGGGAGATAACGAACTAACTGCTATTGATGCCAACGTATATCAAGGAAATCGATATAAGAAAATTGGATTGAAGGTAAACGAGAAATTAAAAAAGAAAATCGAATCGAACATTTTGTACGTTCGAACCGTTGACACGGGTTCTATGAAAGGAAGAGTTGGATTGAGGGTTATCGAAGAGGATTTTAAAGCAAAAGCGATCTATGTCTCTGGAAACACCTATCGAACTCATCCAATTCAGATATTCCTTGAACCTACTTTATCAATAGAAGATCAATTGCTCTTAAGAGATTTTTTCAATTTTGTATTAGAATATTTTAGGAAAATTTTGGACAGCGATTTTTTGACAACATACAAATATTCCGACGCAAGTTATACACGAAAATACTTGGGATTAAACCAAACGAGAAGCTTAATTGAAACTTTCTCAATTTTAACCATGAAAGATGGAGAAAAAAAAGAACTAAAAAATGCAATTTACAAAAAAGAATATGATTTTATTCTAAAAAGTAAAAATGAACAAGAGAAGCTATGATTGCTTATTGTTAATTATTTCATTTTTTGATTTGGAAAATGAATTAGTCATTTTAAAGTGGAAAGGAAGACTATTTCGCCCTCTTTTCCCTTCCTTCTGCGAATTTTTAATTTTCCGCATGAATATTCGATCCAATAACTTACATAAAAGTACTAAGGATGATTTTCATTGATAAATGAAACATTTAAAAAGTGTATAGAGAGTTATATTTTTATAAGAATTAAACAGAATATATATAAAGTTAAAAAGGGGAAATCAGAGAATAAAGACAAAAACAAAGTATCTTACGAACTTGAAGTCCAAGCAGTATTAATTATCGCCGAAGAAATTTCTTATAAGCTGGCAAAAATAAATGCCAACAACCCAACAAAAGCTCCTACTTTCAATAATAGACTAATTTTGCTTAACTTAGCTTTTTCTTGTCCGTGGACTAACGACAAGATAAATGC
>WJKD01000593.1 GCA_014729315.1 Promethearchaeota archaeon
CGGTAAAATCATGCCCGGTCGCAGCCTGGTTTCCGGGGAACAGCCGGCGATTTTCAAGTACACCGGCAAAGAACTCGACGACGAAAATGCGCTGGAGTGGTATTATTTTGGGGCGAGGTATTATGATGCGGAGATTGGGAGGTTTTGGGTGGTTGATCCGTTAGCCAAAACGAATATAATATCTCCCAATTTATATTGTAATAATAGTCCTATCATTTTGATCGATTCAACTGGAATGGATGAAGTCTATTATGACGAAGAGGGTAATGAAACGGATCGTAATAAAAGAAGTGGCCATATAATTGATTGTCAGTGCTTTTAAAATAAAAAATGAAAGGGAATAAATGAATAAAATCATATCAATCGTTTTAATTCTATCACTATATTCTATTTCATCAGCACAAGAACAACGAGCAGAATTAGCTATAGAACAAATTCTAAAACTGCCAGAAAGTAAAATCGATTTAGGAACTGCATGCTTGATCTTAGCAAAAGATGGATATCCAGAACTAAATTTTGAGCAATATGATTTGATGCTTAATTTAATGGCAAAAAGCATTAAAGATTTAGCACGTGAAAGTGACAATCCTTTGGTTAGAATAGGGGCAATAAATACAATTCTTTATTTGCCTGGTACATGGAATGATTCGATTACTTTTAAATATGATTTCGATGATATTGTAGTTACCAAAAAGGAGAATCTCTTTCTAAATGGTTATCTTGATACTAAAACGGGTTCTTGTATAACTATGCCGATGCTTTATTTGGTATTGGCTGATAAACTTAATTGGCCAATACGAGCAGTAAGAGCACCAGAACATTTCTTTTTGCGGTATGTAGCTGATAATTTCAAAGAAAGCAATATTGAAACGACTTCAGGTGGAAAATATGTTCCCGATGAAAGATATATACAAGATTTTAGTATTTCTAAAGAAGGGATTGAAAACGGCATATATATGCGCACTTTATCAAAAAAAGAATATCTTGCTTCTGTGCTTATTTCAAATATTCGACTATTTCCAGAAGATCATCAAAAGGTTATGGAATATCTTAGCCTTGCATTATCTGTTGATTCCACCCTATGCAACGCTCATTGGAATTTAGGAGTTTGTTATTATCTATATGCTAAAGACCTCAATGAAAAAATGAATAAAAGTATAAATGCTGCTCAAGCTAATTATCAAGCTGAAATGATGGCAGCAAAAAATCAAATGGAAATATCCCCCAAAATTCCTTCACCGTGGGATTATCAAAATAAACAGAAAAGAGAAATGGAGATGTTAGCTCCAAAACCAAGTCTATTTCCCAATCGTTCGGCACAACTTCCAGGGATTCAGAATCATCAACCATCAACACCTAAGAATATTCCATTTAACAGCAGTCAGAATCAATTAATGAATAAGCGAAGATCAGAGTTTGAATTTGAAATAATGGAAATAAAAGATCATTATATTCCTAAGATAGATGAAGCGCTTAAACGCTCTGATTGGCATAGAGAAAAAGCAACGAAGATGGGTATGGTGCTTGAGACGACTGAAGAATTTTATGTAAAACAAGCAAAGAAAAAAGAAGTGAATGAAATTGATAAAAAATACATAAACTTAAAATCTAATAAGTAACGAAAGGAGTAACTAATGCCCAAATCTTTGATGAGAGCCTCTTTAACTTTCTTCTTAATTCTTTCACTTTCTTTACCATGTTTAGGTAGATATTACGATGCTGGAATTGGTCGTTTCTTAATTCCAGATCCTCATGCTGATAATTATCCTTCGATGTCACCATATCATTATTGTTTGAATGATCCGATCAATAAAATTGATCCAAATGGATTGGATACATATAATGTAGATGAAAATGGAGATGTAACTGTTCAGGAAGGACATTGGTGGAATCCCTGGTCATGGAAGCATGGTGTTTTTTCTGATAATGTGACAATGACTGGTGAAACTTATAAAATGAGTGACGTTAGTGTTGTTACTCAAAATTATATTGGTATGAAGCTGGCTGATCCAGCAAAAAGCGACGCTATCCAAGCTGTTTCAATCTTAGAAGATCCAATTTTTATAGGTCTTACAATGGCCATATCTGGCACTAGAACTGTAACAGACGCAATAAAAATTCAAAAAGGAGCAGCAATTCAAAGTAATACTGAAACAGCATTAGCTGCAAGAGTACAAGTTAAAAATGGTGCAACTCTTTATCGACTTGGTACTACAGGTAAAAGTGCTGCAGCAGAAGCACAATTCTGGTCTTTAGAACATCCATTAACTGCGGGATTTGCTTCACGGTATGGTATCCCATCCAAAAATGTTATAAATGCAAATTTTATTGAAACTGCTACATTGAAACAGGGATCAAAATTTATTACAAGAACAGCTCCTGGAGTCGGCAGCAATGTAGGTGGTGGAATAGAAGTCGTTGTACCTTTAAACAGTATAAAATTAAATTCATTTTCTATTATTCGATAAGGAGTTAATATGTGTATAGATTATTATGAAGAAGCAAATAAAATTTCTAAACTGATGAAAAATGAAGGATTCAATTCCTGGGCACAAAAAGTGATAGATTCTATTAAAGCTGGTTTTACCGCGACTGAAATTTTAATAGAACTAAAATGGAACTTTAGTCAATTTTTAAAAAAAGAAAGCACTTATTCCAATGAATTGAAAAATAAAGTAAAAAACATAATAAAGGAAATAAATTTATTATTAAATAACTGATTATTACTATCAATTGTATGTTACTTATCCAGAAGATAATGCTGGATATGATTTAATAAGCTGCTTGAATTGTGGACAGCTATATTCGGTAAATGTCACAACCGGCAAAATTATGCCCGGTCGCAGTTAGGTTTCCGGGGAACAGCCGGCGATTTTCAAGTACACCGGCAAAGAACTCGACGACGAAAATGCGCTGGAGTGGTATTATTTTGGAGCGAGGTATTATGATGCGGAGATTGGGAGGTTTTGGGTGGTTGATCCGTTGCCGCAAAATTTTCCGGGATTGTCACCATTTCATTACTCGAGCCAATATTATAAATAGTGAAAGGAAAGAAATGAAGAAAATAGTAATTCTCTTATCAACTCTATTCTTATTTTCTTTATCATCTGCACAAGAAAAATACGAAGGTCAGACTATCGAGCAAATTCTGGAATTACCAGGAGAAGAAATTGATTTAGGCATTGCAATGCTGGTTTTAGCCAAAGATGCTTATCCCAATCTGAATATTAATTTTTTTGATTATGCTCTCGATTTTATGGCAGATAGACTCAATCAATTAATGCAGGGAC
>WJKD01000594.1 GCA_014729315.1 Promethearchaeota archaeon
AAAGTCGAGCCAAATACTATCAATTGATTGTAGCTTAGATTTGTATTTTTTAAATAAATCTAAGTTAAGAAGAGGGATTTCATTTAGGTCTTCAACCAATAAAGGTTTCAAGACAATACAATTTTTGCTTTCTTTTTCTTCTCTTTTATAATAACCATTCTCTAAATCTTTAATTAATTGAAAAAAACTAAATTCGCCTTCTTCCTTAATTAAGAAATCGAAAGGAGAATATTTTTTCGAATAAGATTTATATAAATATTCAGGTAGATTGCCCGGTTGAAAATTATCTGGACACATAGAGGCATGAACTCCACCAACAACGATAATTATATTAGAATCAATAAATTTCTTTATTAGAAAGGCAACTTCAACAGAATTTAGATAATTAAAAGAGCTGTAACAAGAAATGGCGACTAAATCAAATTTAAAAGAAGTATAGAGACCATCCAAAATTTGAATCAGTTTTTTGCGATATACTTTAATGTTCTCAGGTGTAAATTCTGGTAAATCTTCTAATCTTAAGTCGATGTAGTGTTCCTCAATTTTTGTTTTTAATTCTTTCTTTTTAAAATTTAGATAGTTTGAAATACGGTTAAAAATGGTCATTAAGCTTGGTTTTCCCCAGAATTCTTCGGGATATAGATACAATATTTTCATTACAATATCCAATTAATAGATCTTTTAAGATATATTGTAATTCATTAATTTAAAATGCTTTAATCTTTTAGAAATTTCATTTTTTCAATAAAACTTTTAACTTTCCGAAATTAATAAGATTAAGTTCAATTTTAAATTATATTTTCGTACGATTTTAGTAAATACTAATAATGAGTAGAAATAGAGACTATATTCTTTATTTTTATGGTTATTTTACGGTGCAACTAATTTTTATTTTTTTTAATGTATATTTACCTGTTTATTTTTTCATTGTATTAGATGTTGATCGATCTGAATTAGCAATAATTCAATTTTTTTCATACCTTGCACTCCTCATTAAACCTGTAATTGCAATATATTTTGACAAAATATCACCAAGGAACATAAAAAAGAAAATTTTATCATTAAGTAGTGTGGGGATTATTTTTAGCTTCTATCTTATTATATTAAGTCTAAGCTATCTAATTCTATTTGGAATCTTTTTTGGTATTAATATCGCTTGCACATCTATAATGGATGTGATGATCGATAAATTGATTATTGAATTTTCACCTAACGAGAAAAGTAAAGATACCAATGCACTCTTAACACAAATTGGCTCTATTTGCGGAGCAATTGTTCCTAATTTGTTATTTTTCTTTCTTTTTTCTGATATTTACTCTTATTCAACATGGAATCTTTTCTTTATTATAGGATTGATTTCTCTTTTTCCATTAGCAGCAATTACTTTTTTTTTAAGAAAAGAAATCTTAGTAGTCAATTACGAAAAAGAAGAAAAAATTGATTCGACAAAGCCAAAAATAGGATTGAAATCTATCATATTAATGAGTTCAGTCTTGTTTCTATTTTATAGTGAAAGAATTTATGAATATCCGCTCGAGCCTTGGATTCTCAATAAATATGGAGAATATTATTTTTCGTTATTTGCATTATTATTAATCATGTTGATCATAATAAACGCTTTAGGTCTCATTCTTGGGGGAATTATTTCAAACAAATTAGATAGAAAAAAGTTGTTAACAATTTCTATGCTAATATATGGAATTTTATTAATAATTGTTCCTTTTACTAACATTTTTCTTTTTTTCCTGTTATTTGCGATTATACAAATTGTCTCAGGAATAATAGTTATTAATATAATTTCATTGATGATTTCATATTCGCATAAAAAAGTATTTTACTTCCAAATCATGGCTTTGTTCGGAATTATTTCAATTATATTATTTATACCTTTAGGAACCTACTTGTCGAATTTTATTAAAACTGAATTTATTATTATGACTGCCGGAGTGTTAAAATTACTTGCATTAATCCCTATATTATTTCTAAAGGTTAAACCGAAAGAATAAACTGTATATGAACATTAAAACTTGTTTTATAATTTACAAATAAAGTAGCTATATATTTGATCTTGTAAGTATTTCTATCATAATTTAATAATTTTATCGGGTCACGATAAATTTAATATAAACTTGATATTTTTTATTAAATCAAGAAAGTAAAGAATACATCTAAAATAATTGAATGAGTAATAAATCAGAATCCGTTTATCATAAAAAAATAAAAGATTTCCTTCGAGTTTTAGTAAAAAGATCAAATTCTTTAATCTCTTCTTATAGTGAAAAGTATTTTAATAATCGCAGAGCAGATCTTTTTTTTAAACAAAAAAACAATAAGCAAATAGTCATCGAAATACAACACTCAAAAATATCCACAAAGCAAATTATCGCTCGAACTGAAGATTATAATGATTTAGGTATCTATGTATTATGGGTACTTCACGGATTAGGTCCAATAGTCGCAGAATCTAAATTTCCTATCAATAAAATGAATACAAAAATTAGCTCAGTTGAAAGTCTTCTTCATAGAATATATGGAGGGCGCGTATATTATATTAATGTGGATCCTTATTTGAATAGTTATTCCATTTCACTTCCCTTTGCTTTGCATTATTCTATTTCAAACAACAAACCCATTCGAGCTTTAAAAAGTAAATTTGAATATTATTACTTTAGGAATTCAAATTTTTCAAAGATCCCAAATTGGAATATACTTTGTACAGAATTCAACGGTTTCAAAATCGCAAGATTCTACGATAAGAACATTAAATCAATCTTAAGAGGGGGTATTGAGCGTACCTTAAGGAAATATATACGAAACAAGTCTAATTTTAATTTTCAGAAAAAGAGAAATACCAAAAAGGTATTTAAATACATAATTAGAAAATATAAGACTAGTTACGGTATACCACTAATAATAGAGTGTTTTAACAGATTAGTTAATCGATATAATTTAAATGAACGAATTGTCGAAAGATACAACAGAAAATGGCGATATAATAGAAAATAGCTATTAAAAAGAAACTAAATTTTTTTAATAATTCAGATATCTGAAGTTTTCACTATTAAATTTATAGATTTTTCTATACTTTACATACTAAGATTTTTACAACAAAAACTAGAGATATAAATGTATGGGTTAGTTTATAAT
>WJKD01000595.1 GCA_014729315.1 Promethearchaeota archaeon
GATTAAGCGACCACCGAAATGCCAGGTTTTTCCCTGATCGTCTGAATAAACGTAATTGGGATTCCAGTGTTCGCCGCGGTAAAAATTGTATATTCTGCCGTTGCCGTTGTTTTCCTCGCTCAGGTAAAGCAGATTCGAATACGTGACACGGGCATCCCGCACAACAGTCTGTTCCGCTTGCCAGTTCATGTAATCACCTGGTTCTTCCGTGATGCGATAACGGATCAGCGAATCCGAGCCGTGAGTGGCATATACCGCTAATAATCGCTCATCCTGAAGCAAAAGCAGAGCCGGCGCATTGTGATCGTCAGCTTCCAGATTTTCGTGCATCACCGTTGTTCCAAGATGCGTTTTCGATTCAAGATCGAAGGAACTCACTTCGATGTTGCCAGCCCGTTTGTCGCCGTTAAATCCGTGCGGCGTTGACACGGAGCCGAATACAAGTACGCCATCGTGAATAATGGCGCGCTCATCCTGAAACCAACACCAGCCGCCGTTTTTCTTAAACAGGATGATATCCGACTGTTTTGGTTGAGTGCAGGTGACGATTGTTTTGAGAGTAAGTAAAAATAAGAGAATTGGTAAAGAGAGTGATTTTGTTTTCATTTTGATTTGCTGAATAAATAGTTTTTAAATTGTTTTTGCCAATATAATAATTGAAACCGAAATATGCAACAATGGAATCCATTTGCATAAATTTTTAATCAAACTGCAATTATCCTTTTAGTGATTTTAAAAAATATTCGCTGAAATATTGTTCTATAAGACTATTCGTCCCAATAGTGCAACTCTGTTCCACAGGCAGGACAAAACTTCATATCAGTTCTAACTGTAAATGAACAATCTGGATTGGGACAATCTTCTTGCGTTTTAAAAATTTTATTAATGAATTTATTTCCCATAAATACTACTATGCCAACAATAACCGATACGCCGATAGCGACAATTATTGTACTCAAATTTAAATTTACAGAAGTGCTAGTAATAGCATTAGAGATTAAATTAACTGATAGAGAAAAGATGAACGTTAGTATCGATGCAATAATAAAATTTACACGAAGCAATATGATGATTGGAATTATGAAATATGCAAAGATCCCGATGGCAAGTATAATAATAAAGGGACTCAACATTTGTATAAAGACTTTTATAAATAAATTTGATAGTAGCTCATTGCGGAGATTTGGATCAGTGTCGGAAAACAGAAAAATATGTCTAGCTGCGCTTAATTCAAAATTTGAAATCCAATAATATAAAAACAGAATTATGATTAATACAAATATAATCATATAAAGGCCACCCATGGCTCTGTAAATATGTGAGCCGATCAGTATTTTTCGGATTGATTTATTCCATCTTTCTCCTCTGTACAATTTAAGCTTTTGAGCATTATGCCAAGTGCTCCTTAATATAAAAAAAAAGCTAAATAATATAAAAACATTAAATAATGTAATATAAAATAAATCAAAAGAATTATTAGCGATTTCATCCAATATAAATATGATCGAAATCAATATAATAGTAATACTAAAAATGTATAGAATATTTTTTCTAAATGAATTTACAAGAGCACGATCGTTTTTAGCATTTACGAAGAAATCCTCAATGTCTCCTATTAATGAATATTTATTTCGAAGGTATTTTCCCAAAGCAAATCGAGATCTCGGCCCGACATTGATTAATAAAATAACTGGTATTATGA
Organism: Promethearchaeota archaeon; assembly: GCA_014729315.1. The sequence goes on from WJKD01000595.1 coordinate 1,703, forward strand.
AGCCGATGAAATATGAGGATATTAAAAAAAAGGAAAAAAGTATCAATGGTAGATTGAAGAATGAAGAGAAAGTTCCTATTAGGAGACGACTTGATAAAATACCAAACATTTGATCAATAATGTATGATGATTTTAAATTATGGACTGAAGTAAATATAAGGTTTATAAAAGTAGGTAATGATAAAAACAATGTCATTATAATACCTAGCTTCCAAGTTATATTTAGAATAATTTTTTTAGTATTAATTTCGGTTTTAAATTTTTCAATTTCCTTAGTATTTAATGCTTTTGAGTTTTTAAAAAAGCTTTTTGCATTTTCAGGTTCTCTATTTGTAGATATAAAAAATCTTTTAAGCAAAGCAATACAACAAAGAATGAATAACACTCCTGCAATCCAAAATAGAAGACCATTTCCCGATGGTAGCCTATTTTTGAAAAATCCCCAAAATACTCCGACGATCACAGTTATTGAGTATATTGTACCAATCAACGTGAAAGATAGATTTAAATCTTTTAAACTACTCCATAATAAGAAACAAAGCCCGATGAATAAAAATAAGCCACTGGGGATGTAAATTAGATAGCCTCTAAAACTATAAATTTTACCAGTAATTTCTCCGGAAAAATATTTTTTAATTTTAATGGGATCATTTATCCCCAAGCTTGGCGCTCGATCAGTCAGTCGATTTTTTATTCCTATTTTTTGTGTGATTTTAAAGAATAATGAACTTGCATATAATGACCTACTCAACGAATCCGGAATTTCTTCAAGAGTACCTTCTAGGCGTCCTTTAATAGTAAATTTGACTGAATCCGGCCTATCATTTAAATTACCTTTAAACATGCCAATGAAAGATCCGGAATATTGAGAACTGTCCGAAAGTGATGATTTTGAAAGCAATCCTTCAACATTAACCTTGTTAACTGTAACATTAATAGGCTGTTCATGGATTAGCATTTTTGGAAAAACAAGACTTATTAAACAGATGAACAAAGGAAAAATTAAGCCAATAGTTAAGATAAAGATTGAAGAACGTACTGGAGTCTGAACTACTTTTTTAATCCATCCAAATGAAATTTTTGGAAAATTCATTTATTCTCCCGTATTAAATAATCAGAAAGTAAAAGAAATGAAAAAGTATTTCCATGTCGTCATCATAATTGCCAATAAAAATGGGTCAAAACGCTAGATGCGGAAAAGGCTAATCATTATTTTTATGAGGTATTTAAGGAAACTGGATAGTTTTTGGCACAAGTATTTCTCAATTCTTTAAATTAAGTTACTTCTTTTTTAATTTCCCAAAGGAAATACATTGGTGATGCTTGAATATCTTTGGTCGCATCTTTAGCACTAAGAGCATCATTCGTCAAGTCCGAGATGATCTTGGTTATACCTAGTGCCTTGGCAGCAACAGCCATGTCTTTTGGTAAAAGTCCGGTAAGAAAACCAAAAGTGATCCCTGCAGTGTAGGAAATAGCCGTACGTAACGTCTTTTTTATTAAAGTGCTATGTGCGTTTTTGGAAATTTGGTGTAATCGAGATAATTCTGGTCTGAGCACATCTTGATAGATCGCTGAAGCATCTTGTTTACTAAAGCTATTTGGATTAATTGTTTTACATTCATTGATAGCTTTATTCAGAGCTTGACGAAAACGGATGAATGAATCTTCCTCTTTTTTTCGTATTTTAAGAATTTCGCTAGGACTAATATTTCTTATAAACGGGACAAGAGAAGTTAAATGATCTTGAATGATGCTATTACGTTGTCTAATTCTTCTATCTGTTGTTATATCATTGGCGAGAGAGATATCAAGTGAACGATTGGTGACAAAATGGCTGTTCATTAATTGAGCAGATCTAAGTCCAAAAATCGCATTTTGAAAAGGTTTGTCAGTCAACCAAATATCAATTCCCATTTTTTCTATCCATGATCTCGATATTTTGACTTCTTTACCTTGTTTTACTGCTTTTTGGATTTTATGGTCGTGTGTAATGCATGGAAATGGATTTGTATCGAGATAAGCTAAATATCCGTGTTCAAGTAGTTCCTCCGGACCGGTCATTCGCATATTGTAAATTCCCTGATCATCGCAGTAAACCGAGTAATTAATTTCGTTGGAGTATCTCAAAGAAAGAGCGCTAAGAACCTTTTTCAATATCTTTTCTGACTCACCATGGAGCATCTTGTTAACAAAACATTTAGGACAGCATGAATCGAAGCTGACAGGCACAATTTTGCCTTCTTCGATTACTGGTTTAAGAAATTGCAATACAATTAAGTCTGCCAAAAGGCGTTGTCGCATTATGTCTTCATTTGGATAAGCTGTTGAATCTAAATGGATCAAATGTTTTGTGATAAAATTTGGAATGTAAACTTTATCACTATAAAATGCCGCAAATTGAGCAAGGTTATTCGATTTTTCCAATCGACACTCTATAGATTCACAGGGCCACGAAGAGGCTGAAATTGACTCAGAAGCTGCATGTGTAAAGAGTTCTGAAGTAAGATAGTTATCTCGGTACAAAGTGATCTCTTTTGATTCCTGAGCGAACTCAATGATGTCAAAAACTGACATCTTAACAACTACGTCAGTATTTACTTTATTTTTTTTTAGAAGGTTATGCTTCTTGATTTGCTCAAAAAATTGTGTCATGTCTTTTCCAAGAGAAGCAGTATTAAAAAAGTTGAAAAAATTAAAAATTTACAAAAAATAGTACTATAAAACTGTGTACCCAAAATTAGATTACGAAAATTTTTAATGTTTGTGGTGATGACATCCAAAATTATTTAACTTGTGAATTATTTGTCAAATAATAATGCAGTAAATTAAATATACTATTTTTTCTAAAAGATGCAAGTATTTAATCTCCATGCAGATGAATCAAGGAAAATATTCATTCTAAAGCCTTTATTTTTAGGTTCTGTCACGGATAATCACCTTACTTGCGGCGAGTCCCCTGCCCTTCATTTCAATTGCCTTAAATGGTTTGAAAGGTTTATGCTTTCCTATCTTTAAAAGTCTCGGTTTGTTTCGTTTTGCGTATGGCTTTAATGCTTCAGATAATTCCTTCTCATCTATTCTTTTTAGAATCATTGCTAACTCAATGTCCTTTACTTCTTATTGTACGATCATATTATTGCCTCGTATGTAAATTCATTCTTTTTACCTAATATTTTCTTAGTTTTTCTAAAACAAGATCGATAATAGTCTTTGTTACGTATAGACTGCTTTTCTCGTACAAATTTAAAATGTGCTTTTCAGCTTCATGAAAATTTAAGAATTTATTATTATACGATCTTAGTATAACTCCCAAAGAACCGATTGCTGTAATTTCTAATTTTCTTGCAATATCTCTCACAGCCAAATCGTCTGTCAAGATTAAATTAATTGAATTTTTTTTGCAGATAAATAGGCATTCCACTTCTCCGGAATGCAAATCTTTCAGCTCATAATCAGCTATGAATTCTTGAACATCCAATTGGTCAACTGCCATAGTATGAATATTATTGTACGCTAAAACATTCAGGCTTTTGTCTTTATTATGTCTATTAAATTCTTCGGCGACAACAGGCGAAATGAATATCTTTTCAAAAAGATACAGCAATTCTCCACAGGCAATCTCGGTTAAGTGAAGTAGAGGGCCTGTATCAGAGACTGTAATTACAGGTTCATTGCCCAAGAAAGGTCCTCCATTGTGGCTTTATGTTGACGCTCAGCCAATTCGACCCAATCAATGCCAACGGATTCAATTGCTTCATCTCTCGTAATTTTGCCACGAAGATACTGTCCTAATACATGTTCCCGCCAGAGTTGTTTTACTCCGGTTTGGAACGCCATCGAGAAAATTTCCGATTCCTTTTTCTGCATCTTGTTTTTAAGATCATCAAGAATAGCTAAGGTGTCTTCCATAATTTACCTCTTTTGTTAAAATATCTTGTAATCAATAAGAACTCCTTACAATTTAAAAAAAATCTCCCATTTTTACAACAAAAATTTTAACAATTTCAGAATGAAGTTTGCTGACAATAACGAGGCAAATAATTCATGATAACTGTGAAATATTTTCCTTGCTATTTATTCAATATGTTTTTATTTTTACAATCGATATTTAGCAAAGATTTAGGCTCCAATTGAATTGCTTACTTGCATTATGTATATTCATTGAATATCATGAAAGGTGCCTTCGTATGAATTCAAAATCACTATGTTTGATGCTCTGTGCTATCTTTCCCCTTGCTCTTTTTTCTTGCAAAGATAGTCCTTCCGAACCCGAAACAAAACCATTTGTCATCGAAAATTTAGGCGTGAGCTTCGGTCCATGGAACAAATCTACAAATGAAGCCGGTGATTTCTTGTTTAAGCCGTATCAGCGCAAGGTATTTCTGGAATTTGGGGCAGAGGTCAGCGCCGGTGGTGGTGCAGTGAAAGCGCTGCCGACGTTCGAA
>WJKD01000596.1 GCA_014729315.1 Promethearchaeota archaeon
GAGTGACTGAATATCGTTTTAAAAAAATCTCGTATGTCAACCTCGTTAAACTTACTGAAAATATCGCTCATATCTACATTTTCTACATTATATCCAATTGAGTCGTAAATCTTCCTTTTGTCGGGATCGATTAAAGTTTCGTAAGCTTCTCGTAACTTAATAAACTTCGAATGAGCGCTAGGATCGTCTTGATTAAGATCCGGATGATATCGTCGTGCTAATTTTTTAAACGCAGATTTAATCTCTTCTTCCGACGCATCCTCATCCACGCCTAATATTTTATAATAATCCTTTTTTTCGGAATTCATAGTAAGATTGTATATTAATCGTTCTTTTTAGTAGTAGAAACAAACGCACCTATATAAGTTTTTTTTTCATAAAATACAATCAGATTATCCACTTTAATAATTAATTATTAGTTAAAAAACGGTAAATTCCATAGTTCATAAAAGAGATAATCAAATGAAAAAAGAATAAAAATGAAAAGAAAATTCTTACTTTCCTCCATTTTCAACGGGTGCTTCTTTAACCGCAACGTTAATAATGGAGTTAAGTTGAAAGTTGGCAAAATGGTTCTGCACCATCGCCCCGCTCGGACAGGCTGAAACGCATGTTCCGCATCCTTTACATAAAGCAGGATTCACTTCAGCTACTTTCTTAAACTCGTTGAAATCAATGGCTCCAAATGGGCATAGAGATTGACAGCTTTTGCATCCAGAACATAATTCTTCTACTACCACGGCATAATATGGTTCTATTTCAACTTCGCCTTGTGACATCAATGCAGCAGCACTCGAGGCTGCGCCTTTTGCCTGAGCAACAGTGTCAGGAATATCCTTTGGTCCTTGCGCAACACCTGCTACGTAAATTCCATCTGTTAAAGTGTCAACTGGTTTTAACTTTGGATGAGCCTCCATAAAGAATCCATCTGCTGATCTTTGAACGCTTAATAAAGAGGCAACCTTATTTGCATCAGATCGCGATTCTAACCCGCAAGATAATACAAACATGTCTACTTCTATTTCTAATAATTCTTGAAGGAGCGTATCTTCGGCACGAATAATTATGTTATGGTTTTCTCCTTCTCTTACTTCGGCAATGCGACCTCTTACGTAATTAATTCCAAAGTTTTCCGCAGCGGATTCATAAAATTCTTCGTAACCTTTACCAAATGCCCTGATATCCATGTAAAATATGTAAACATCGGCTTCCGGATGTTTTTCCTTATATTGTCTTGCTTGTTTGGTAGCATACATGCAACATACTCTTGAACAATAGCTATTTCCTCCTTCTCTGAACATTCTACTGCCCACGCATTGTAAAAAGGCTATGCTATGGGGTGCTTTAAGATCAGACGGTCTTACTGGCTTACCTAGTACCGGACCAAATGAACTGAGAAGTCTCTCCATTTGAAGCCCAGTTATAACGTTTGGAAATCTACCATAACCATATTGTTCCAATTCTGTTGGATCATATAAATCCCATCCCGTGGCAATAATGATTGCTCCAACTTTAACTTTTAAGTATTCCGGTTTATCATCGTATCTTATTGCATCGGGTTCGCAAACTTCAGGAGTTGCGCAGATTCCACATTTTATACACTTATCCATATCGATCGTGTAAGTTCCTGGAACTGCTTGTGGAAATGGAATGTAAATCGCTTTCCTTGACGACAATCCTAAGTCAAATTCGTTTCCACAATTTACGGGACAATGTTCTACGCACGCACCACAACCAGTGCAAGCTTCTTGGTCAACATAATGAGGTTTTTTCTTTATTGTGACTTCGAAGTTTCCTACATATCCCTCGACTTCAACAACTTCAGAATAGGTTAATAATTCAATATTTTTTTCTCTTGCAACATCTACCATACGTGGGGTTAGAATACAAGCACTACAATCCATTGTAGGGAAGGTTTTATCGAGCTGAGCCATATGTCCTCCTATTGTAGGAGTACGCTCAACTAAATATACTTTATAACCTTCTTGGGATAAATCTAAAGCGGCATTCATACCCGCTATTCCAGCACCGATGATTAAGCAGGAAGGTTCAACGCTTACTTTTTGAACCTTAAGAGGGACGAGTTTTCTTGATTTTGCCACAGCCATTCGAATGTGATCTTTTGCTATTTCAGTTGCTCCTTCTGGGTCGTACATATTAACCCAAGTTGCGTGTTCTCTAATGTTAGCTTGTTCAAATAAGAATTGATTGAGTCCAGCTTCCTTACATGTTAATCTAAAAGTAGGTTCGTGCATCCGCGGCGAGCACGCAGCTACTACGACTCGATTTACTGTTCCGTCCTCAATCTTTTCTTTAATTAATTGTTGTCCGTTATCTGAACACATGAATTTATAATCGGTTGCATAAACTACATCTGGAAGTGTTTTCGAGTATTCAACAAGCAATTCTGGGTCCACTACGCCAGCAATATTTATTCCGCAATGGCAGATAAATACGCCAATTCGGGGCTTATCTTTAGCAGTTACCTTAATTTCTTCTTTAGCTTCAGTCATAGTAAAACTAAATTGTGTGTTTTTAACTTATTATAAAATCGATTTTATAACTTATCTTGATTAGGAAAGTTTTGATTTTGTTATATATTTTGTTATGAATTAATATAATGCGATTGAAGGATTTTAGTAATAACTATAAAATATTCTTTTATAAATTAGTACAAATTTATTCCTTTAGCTTTGGGTTTAAAATTCAACAGTTTCGGTTATAAAATTCATTGGAATTTTATTCATTTATATCAAGTTCTTATCTAAGATACTCCTCTCTATTTTACATTCAAATTCACAAGATTAAAAATTAATTATTAAATAACCCCATAGATAATCTATTTCTTCTTTTCCTTGTGTAGTTTAATCCTTGCAACACCTTTATTCAAACCTACACTAAAATAATAAGTTTATATACTCGTTTAATTATTATTGAAAATATCCAGAAGAATTTATATAAAAAATATTAAAAAAAGTCTAAGAGTAGACATAATATGGGTTTAGAAGATTTAACACAAAGCGATATTCTGTATGGAACTTTAAGCTTAATTCTCGTTTTAGTATTCACTATAGTTGGATTAAGAATAATGTCGAAATATTTTAGGTATAAGGAGAGAACTCTTCTTACAGTTGGACTTACTTGGATATTCGTTGTTTCTGCTTGGTGGGTTTCTGCCTTTCAATTTGTGTTCATTGCCTTGTTTAGTTACAAGTTTTCACCATACCTTTATCTTTTGATTGAAAACGCATTCACGCCTATTGCTTTAATTTTTTGGATCTATTCATTTTGCAGTTTAATGAGGTTAAAATCACAAACTCTCCTCCTTCTCGTATATGTCGTAATAAGTTTGATATTTGAGATAATTCTTTTCACATTTTTGAGCATTGATACTGAATTGGTTGGAACTGGAATTGAGGAAGGAATTTTCAGTTCCAGATTGACAGACTTTTTCATAGGATTCCAAATATTCGCCATAATTACAATAGTAGGCACTGGAATTATAGTTTCGCGAAAGTCAATAAAATCTGAAACTCCAGAAATTAAATGGAAGGGCATTTTTCTTTTGATCGCTTTCCTATCTATTGCTATTGGAGCAGCTCTCGAGGCAATCTTTTTATTAGGGCCAATAGAATTAATACTTGTTAGAGCATTGCTAATCTTAGGCAGTATTGAATTCTACTTCGGATTTTTCTTACCTAAATCGATCGCTAAGTTACTAATAAAAGAATAAACCAAGTTACAATTTTTTTTTATTTTATTTATTTAACTAGAAATCGCATTAAAAGCGAGAATCAATATTTTCTAAATATATTGTATTCTTTAAATGATTTGATCTATCTTCTTATTTTGAAGTATTTATTGCCTAATCTAATAATATGAATATAACACATATCAAATAAGCATAAATTTTAAGAATTAACTTGAAGTTATTTAATCGTATACCTTAGAATTTAAATGTAAAATTAAAAATTGTTATAGCACATGTCGAAAAAAAAGGAGGATCCTTCAGAGGACGATATGGAGGAATTACTTGACCAGGCTTTTCAACAACAGGACCTCATACACCATAAGTGTCAAATAAGAGATGATCCAAAAAAGAAGCAAAAGGAATGGGAGAAGAAATACGGAGAATAATCTTTTTAACACTCCTTTTTATCCTAATTCATATAATTTTAACATCGTCAATTAATTTCTTTTCTCTTAACTTTAAATAATTTAAATCTCCTTGATTGAACAATTTATTGGTATAATTAAACTTAAATATTATTTTATTTACAAAGTATTAATTTTAATTATTTTTAAGAAGCTAAATGAAGACTTTTGACGTAATAATTTCGGGAGCTGGACCCTCTGGTTCAAGATGCGCTAAAATTCTCGCAGAGCAAGGATATAAAGTAGCTTTACTTGAAAAAAATGTTAATTGGAGGAAACCATGCGGTGGCGCAGTCAGTGCTAGAATTATGTCGAAATATTATCCTCAGTTAAATGAGACAGATCCACATATTCTAAATGGTGCGATAATGTTTTCAGCTGATTATAACAAATTAGAATACAATTGGGAAAAAGAGGCAACCGATTCAATCGTTGTCGATCGCCTAGAATTCGACAATTATATAAGAAATATTGCGGTAGAAAATGGGGCAGAACTTTTCGATCAAAATATATCATTCGATTTTGTAATGAAAGACGAAAGGATCGTTGGGATAAAAACCAAAACCCCATCTGGAATTAAGCAATATAAAGGAAAAATTATAATTATTGCCGATGGAATGAGTTCTAAACTGGCCGTAAAATCTAAATTGAGGGATAGATGGAATATCAAGGACTTGGGATTGGCAAAATGCTCGATTTTGGAAGGTAATAATCGATTGCATAAGAACAAAATGTACCTCTATTTTAGACCGTATAAAGGTTATGGATGGATATTTCCACTAAGTAAGACGAAGTTTAATATTGGATGCGGAACATTTGCCGAAGATAATCTGAAATATAATTTAAATTACATTTTTGAAGAATTTAAAAACGACCAACATATTAGACAATTTTTTCCAGAATCGAATTATAAAGAAATCTGGACGGGATCTTATCCTCTTTCTGCGATTGGAGTATTAGACAAATCTCTAGTGAAAGACAATGTCATGATAGTTGGAGACGCTGCGGGATTTGTGTCCCCTATTAGCGGAGAAGGGATTCATCCAAGTATTGTATCAGGCGAGATAGCTGCCGAGGCTGCGATCCAAGCTTTACAAACCAAAGAAATCTCTCGTAGAACTTTAAGATATTATAAGAATCATACTTATATAAAGAAGATTGTAAGAAATTTTAAATTAAAACGCTCTATGGTTGACTTTTTTTACGAAAAAAACGGGAAAAACCTTGAC
>WJKD01000597.1 GCA_014729315.1 Promethearchaeota archaeon
GATGAAAAACTAAAAGAATATAGTTCCTACAAAAATATTAGCACATACTTAAATTCAGAGGTTAGCGAAGTCAAAGGATCGATTGGCGATTTTGAAATTAGCGTAAAGGACAACTCTACCAAAAAAATTACGAATTTAAAAGTAGGGGTTATAATAACTGCCACGGGTGCTCACGAATATAAACCAGAGGAATGGTATCATTATGGAGAGGATGGCATGGAAGATAAGATTATGACTCAGTTGGAACTTTCCGATAAACTTCGAAATGATGAATTAAAAGACGGAGAATCTTTAGTTTTTATTCATTGCGTAGGTTCACGTCAACCCGAAGGCGAAAGAGGAGTGACGTATTGTTCGCTAATCTGTTGTTCCGAATCTATTAGACATTCACTCTTAGTAAAAGAAAAATATCCGAATTCGGATATTTATGTGTTATATCGAGATGTAAGAGTGGGCACAGACGAGGAGCCTTATTATTGGGACGCGCGAGAAAACATCAATTATCTCCGATTTAACGAATATCCTACGGTAGAACCTGAAAATGGCAAGTTAAAAGTAAATGTTCAAGATATATTAACTCAAACCAACCTTACAATACACGCTGATCGGGTTGTGCTTTCAACGCCTCTCATACCAAACGATACGAAAAAATTAGGAGAACAAATCAAATGTGCTCGGGATCAAAATGGATATTTTCTAGAAGCCCACGTAAAACTAAGACCCGTTGACTTCGCTACGGACGGAATTTATTTAGCTGGAACGTGTCATGGACCAAAAGGTATTGCTGATTCAATATCCCAAGCTCGAGGTGCTGCTGCTCACGCTTTAATTCCGTTAATTTCTGGTGAGGTTGAGAACGAGCCATTAGTTTCCGTGGTCAATCCCGCATTATGTATTGCATGTCAGAAATGCGAGGAAGTTTGTAATTTTGGAGCTATCGGTGTAAATTTTGACAACGAAGTTTTAGTGTCTGAATCTAATCCTCTGTTATGCAAAGGATGCGGCGACTGTTCTGCTGCGTGTCCCGCAGGGGCAATTACAATGAGTCATTTCTCCGACGAACAAATTTATCCCATGGTTAAAGAAGCAGTCAAAGGTGAATTTGTTGACGAAAGACCGAGAATTGTAGGATTTTTATGTAATTGGTGTAGTTATGCAGGAGCAGATACTTGTGGAGTAAGCCGATTCCAATACCCTACTAATATAAGACCAATTAGAGTAATGTGCACTGGTAGGATTCCAAAACACTTTATTTTACAGGCCTTTTTAGAAGGTGCTGATGGAGTGTTTATCGGAGGATGTCATATAGGCGATTGTCATTATTTGGAGGGTAATTACGATATGCTTAGAAGATATAACGAAATTCGTGAGATCTTAGAGAAAATAGGGATCAATCCCAAACGTTTTAGACTTGAATGGGTCTCTGCAAGCGAAGGAAAACGGTTTTCAGAAGTAGTTACTGATTTTACAAACGAAATTAAAAAATTAGGTCCATTACCCAAAAATGGTGACAAAATTGAACTTATTAAAGAAAAAGCAAAGGAGAGTGTTTAAAAATGACCCAATTACTAGAAAAGGACACAAATGAAATCGATCTGAAATTTAGATTCGAAATCAGCGAAAAAATTGGAGCCAAATCCTTGTTGAAATGCATCCAATGCGGTGTTTGTAGTTCTGGATGTACCGTAACCGAGTATGTTGATATGCAACCTCATCGAGTTGTAGCTTCATGTCTTTTAGGACTAAAAGACGAGGTCTTAAACAGTCAAGCGATATGGACTTGTTCTTTATGTCATCGCTGTACTGAAAGATGTCCAAAAAATGTGGATTATTCGTTTATTCTCGCTCTTTTAAGAAATATGGCTACAGAAGAAGGCAGAATTCCTAAGGAATATTCAAGTACAGTTGAAGTTATTTATGACAATGGTTTTGTAGTTCCTTATACCGGAGGCTTAAAAAAGAACATCGATCGAAGAAGAGGTAGAATGAACCTACCTGAAATAATCCCTCCGAACTTAGAAGAGATTAAATTTCTCATAAAAGAAACAGGATTAGGTAATCTAGTAAAAAAAGAAAAGGAGAGTGATGAATAAATGAAAGAATTTGCGTTTTTCCTTGGTTGTACAATTCCATTAAAGTTACCCCATTTAGAAAGGGCCTTTAGAGATGTTGCAAGTATCTTAGATGTAGGACTAAAGGAAATGGAAGGGGTAAGTTGCTGTCCCGAACCAGTAGCGCTTCAATCTCTAAGCGTTGAGACTTGGCTAACGCTAGGGGCACGAAACTTAGCTATAGCTGAAAACATGGGGCTTGATGTACTAACCATTTGTTCAGGTTGTTATGAAACACTGAAGACAGTAAGCGTACTACTTGAAGAGGACCCAGAGCATAGAGAAAAGATTAATGAACTTTTACACAAGATTAATTATAATTACGAGGGAAAAATCAAAGTAACTCATTTCGTTGAGCTTTTTGCTCAAGAGGAATGGCTGGAGAAGATAAAAAGCCTGGTTGTGAGACCTCTTGACGATTTGAATTTAGCAGTTCACTATGGATGTCACTTGATAAGACCAAGCAAAATAATGCAATTTGATCATCCAGAAAAACCTGAAAAAATTGACGCAATCTTACAAGTTCTAGGTGCAAAAACAATTGATTATGCCACGAAATTGGAGTGTTGCGGTTATTGTGCTCGCTTGCAAGACGAAATTGGGGAAAGTCTCGTAGAAGAAAAGATGACGGAATTATGTGAAATGGACCAATCAGTTGATGCACTTATCGCTGTATGCCCTGCGTGCGTGACACAATATGATAGAAAAGAAAAAATAATTTCTAGAGAAAAGGATAAGGAGTTAAATGTACCTGTTCTCTATCTTCCGGAAATTATGGCGATCGCTTTAGGTGTAGAATTAGAAGATTTGGATTTACGAAGAAGAAGCGTGAAACCAACTGGACTCATCGAAAAATTAACGACCTAATTTAAAAATTTTTTTAAAAAATTTACAAAAGTTAAAAAATTGGACGAAAAAACAAAAAACCCGAAAAAGGTAAAATTTTGAAAAATTTTGGTGGAATTATAATATGATTATAACAGAACTGAAAGATATTGACGAAATATACGAAATGATAAAACCATACAAGAAAATTTTGATTGCTGGATGTGACGGATGCTGCCAACCGCCTCGATCCTTGAACGAAGCCAAAGTACTTGGACAGATGCTGGAATTAAAAGCAAGAACCGAAGATAAAAAGCTTCAGTGGAAAGCAATTACTGTTCTTCGACAATGCGACGACAGAATTGCGGCCACCACCGTCAGACCCTACGCTGAGGATTTTGACGCAATTGTTTCTCTTGCGTGTGGCTTGGGAATAGTAATGATGAATGAAGTGATTCCAGAAGTTCTTACTTTTCCAGCACAAAATAGTCATTATGGAGGCGCTCAAAACAATGGTGAAAACAGTTACATTGAATATTGTGAAACCTGTGGGGAGTGCATCCTTGGAGAGACTGGTGGCGTCTGTCCTAGAGCAGGATGTGCTAAACATCTCTCTAATGGACCATGTGGAGGTATGGTAGATGGAATGTGCGAAGTTGGCGGATATACTATTCCATGTGCGTGGGTTGAAATGTGGAAACGCTTAAAAGAATTCAATAGATTGGACTTATTTAAAAAATATCGAGGACCCAGAGATTACCGTATGTCAACTAGCCCCAGCTACATAAAAATCCATAAAGAATATACCAACATAGAAGAAGAGGAGGAGAAAAAATAAATGACAGACCGACCAGCCTATAGTCAATTGTGTAAAGCTATAGAGGAGGGACACTTTGTATTTACAGGAGAGCTAGAACCTAAAAAAATTCTTGATCTGGAAGAAATTTATGAATCAGCTGAAGAAATGAAGAAAACCGGAAAAATCGTTGCCGCGAATGTCACTGACGGTCCTCAAGGAGATGCTTACATGTCGTCTTTAGCACCAAGTTATTTAATCCAAGATAAAGTAGGAATAGAAGCAGTATGGCAAGTAACTGTCAGAGATCGAAACCGGGTTGCTCTTTTTGGAGATGTTTTAGCAGGAGCAACTCTAGGATTGAAAAACATATTAACTCTAACCGGTGACCATACAGCACTCGGAGACCACAAAAAAGCACGAGCTGTTTATGATATTGATAGTACTCAATTTGCAGAAATGCTTACATTAATGATTGACGAAGGAATCGATTACGAGGGAAATGAACTCGAAGGTGGAAAGGTCGAAATGAACTTTGGATGCGTTGCCAATCCTAATAGTAATCCTCGAGAACCCGAAATCTTTAAAGTTGGACGAAAAGTAGAGCAAGGCATTGATTTTATCCAAACGCAGACAGCGTTTGATATCGACGAGGCAAAAAGTTTTTTGAAGGACTTAGAACAGTTTAATGTTCCTGTATTATTAGGCGTATTCCCGCTTAAATCTTACGGCATCGCTTGGTATTTTGACAAATTCATACCCGGTGTAAGTGTTCCCAAAGACTTACTTAAGGCGTTAAAGTCAGCCGAGAAAGAAAACAAAGGTAATAAACCAGCGAAATACGCCGCGCTCGATAAAATTAATATTGAATTTTTTGAACCATTTATCAACGAGATAAAGAAGACAACGAAAGCTGCAGGTATACACTGTATGGCAGTCGAATACGAACGTTTGTTCGATCCGTTGCTTAAGAATTTCCCAAAGTACGTTAATTATTAGTTTCAGTAAGCGTCCACCATGGATTAAAAAGAAAGTATATTTTGTTATGACCAATATTTAAATTTTTTTTATTTTATTAGTAAGATAGGAGGAAGAAAATGATGAAAAATTTGGATAGGAAAGATAAAACCATTTTAGAAATGTTAATTGAGGATTCAAGAAGACCTTATAGAGAAATTGCAGAAGAGGTCGAGTTAAGTGAGTCTACAGTAAGAAAAAGAGTCATACGTCTGCAAGAAGACGGAGTTATTGAAAAGTTCACGATTAAGGTGTGTAGAGAAGAAGAGAATTGTATATTAGCTTTTTTGACTCTAATACCAAAACAAAATGAAATGAAAGCCTTACTTAGAGAAACACAAGTTTTACCACAATGCGAGGAGGTTTATTTTTTGGCGGGTGAATGTGGTGTCTTGGTAAAGGTTAATGTTCCGGATATCAACGAGCTAGACGCATTAATCGAGAATTTTCGAGCTAGAAGCGATGTAAAAAGCGTGGAAAGAGTATGCGTTGTCTTAAAGCCAATCAAACAAGTCTCGAATAACCACAAATTAATTTTGTAAATTTGATTCGTTTTTTAAATCATTAAGTCACCATCTCTATCTCCCTTTAGGAATAGAGAAGCTAATCCAACACTATATTAAGCATAGAGTATCCTAAAATATATTAAATTAGACTATTGATATATTTAATACTTCTACGTAAAGCCCGTCCAGTAATTATTTCAATGATAAAAACTCCTTCGTAATTGAATTCGTTAGCTAAATTTAAAATCTTTGAAAAATCAACCTTTCCATCACCTAAAGCTGGATGTAGATCAGTGTCTTTATTATTATTATCGGCTAAATGGACATTTTTAATAAGGGAATGAAAATTTTTCCAGTAGAGATCTTGATTCATATCAGTAGTCCAAGCGTGAGAGGTGTCAAAAGTAAAATAGATATCGTCCCGATCCGATCGTGAAAGAAAAGATCTAATAACCTCAACATTTCCTAGCATATGGGCGTCTTTTGGCATGTTTTCCATACAAACTTTTACATTAAATTGTGAGGTTGCATCCAGTAGCTTATTCGTAGCAGAGACCAACTGAAGGTTGTTGAATTCTCTCACTTTTTTAATAAGAAAGTGTCCCACTCCAGGATGAACCGTAAGTATTTCAGCTCCGATCTGTTGGCAAAATTCAGCCGCATCGATGCATGATTTTACAGTCGCATCTGATATGTTTTGATTAAACGAACACAAAGAAACATCTGTAAAGGGGGCGTGTACTTGTTTTTCGATGGAATAGGCATTACATAAGTCTATTATATTATCTCTCTCCTTTTTATTATAAATTTCAGGGGGATCTAATATAATTTCAACGACTTCTATATCATACCTTTCCGCAAAATTTAAACTAGCTTCGATCGAATTAAACAATAACTCAACCATAGATTTAAACTTACCTCGAAGTGCCTTGTCAACTAAATGTCCTAAAGAACTGATTCCTAATCTCATATTCTCACTTTCGTTTTTGCTAATTATGCTTTATGTGAAATTTTAGTTTTTAAAATAAAAAAAAATGAAGATGGTAAAATTTATTTTTACACCACTCTTGCTTAATTTTTTAACTCTTGGATTATTTTTTCGCGTTCTAGTTTTTCCTCTTCTGTAAGCTCAATTTCTTCCCTTTTCACTAAAAACATGAAGATTAAAGCCAAAACCAGAAATAAAGAGCAAACAAGGAAAAAGAATGTAAAACCCACTAAATCGGTGATAGCACCCACAATCCCTGGGCCTAAAATCGCTGCGGTGTACATAAACAAATAATACACACCAGTATAAGTTCCTATTTTTTTTTCAGAAGGTGCTAGACTCCATAAGGTTACTAACGTATTAATGTTGACCAAGGCGTAGCCAATGCCTATTAGGATAAGCACAATATACACGACTGATATATTTTGAATAAAAAAGCCCAACAACATCGCACCAATGAAAATTATCAGTCCTACTTTAATAGTCGCTTTTCTTCCAAATTTTCCGGCGATAATTGCCGATGGAAGTGCCATAATTAAGAACACTAAAGACGCGTACAATAGCGATCCTCCTGCTGCTCCCCTGGTTAAGCCTAAAACGCTGGTTCCATAAATCGTAAATAAGGCTCGAAACCCTTCGTATCCAATATACACAAAAAAAATTGCCAAAAGAATAAATAATGTGCTCTTATCTTTTTCAGAGGCAATATCTTTTAAACTATCAATTAATTTCGGTTTTTGTATTTCTTGATCGCATTCTAGCTCTTTTTTATCCATTTGTAAACATAATTGATAAGAATAGGATTCTGTTTCTTTAATAGTAAGAACTCCGATAACCAAAGTAACGACCATTATAACCGAAACAATAATAAACGATAGTTGGAGGCTGATGTCTACTAAAAGATAACTTATTAAAGCGGCCACAATAGCGCCAAAACCTCCCATGAGATTTAATATTGCGTTCGCTTTACTTCTGTTTTCAGATTTAATAAAATCAGGAATCAAGGCTACTTGTTGAGTTCTATAGAAACTCATCGCTAAAATAAAGCAAAAAATAAATATGAATAGCGTAAAAAACGACGTCTCAAAAGCGATGAGGGCAAAGAATAATGCTGCGAAAGGAACTCCAATAATAAGATACGGAATTCTTCTTCCCAATCGACTTCTTGTGTTATCAGATAGGTTTCCCACGATCGGTTGGATTATTAGACCTAAGAGATTATCCAGCCCCAAAATCAATCCAACTAAGGCTAAAGTTCCCAAGTATTTGTATAAACTGATACTTACTTGACTATCGTACATTTCCCAAGCAAGTATCGTTGCAAAAAATGTTAACCCTATCAAAAAAGTGTTTTTATAATCCAGTTTTTCTTCTTCGATTGACATGAGTTTTCGATTATTTTAAAAAAATAATTGATTTTTATTGATACTATTCGGTCTTTTTTTATTAAAGCTTATCCTTATCAAGTATATTAGCATCGTTATTATTATGTTTTTTTATCAAATTTCTGATTAATCTCAAGATTTTTCCTCCTTCTTTGGAAGTTTTTCGAAAATCTAATTAAATATAGACTTCGATAAATAACATAAGAGGGAAAAATGATTTCTATAAAATAATTTTATTTTTAAATTAGGAGTTTTGATAAAATTAAGCCTTAAAAAAAAATTTCCCATCTTTTTCGACACGTTCAACTTTTCCTTGGTCTTCCATATAGATTAAATGAGCGACAACTTCGCTCAAGGCTAAATATGAATTCATCTCGTCGAGGTCTTCACCAAAATGAATCATGGCAATTTGTAAAGGTGTCATGGGATTATTTCTTATAAGATTTGAAATTTGCTTGAGTCGTTGACTGTGGTGTTCTTTAATTTCCGTTATCCGTTTAAGAGGGTCATAAATTACTTCTTGATGAGCAGGAAATATGATTTCGGGTTTCAATTCGCTAATTCGGTCCAGAGAATCTAAGTAATATTTAAGAATGTTTGTAAAATCGTAATTTACTTCAATATCGGGATTCACTAAAAAATTTCCAATGTGGGGCGTAATTCGACTAAGAATATGGTCTCCAGAAAACAAGTATTTTCTTGTTTCATCAAAAATGCATATGTGTCCCAGTGAATGTCCAGGAGTCCATATTGCTTCGATCTTATTGACTCCAAATTCGAGCATATCTCCATCTTTCAAAAGCCTGTCTGGTCTTTGATATCTTCTCAATTTAGGCCACATCGTAAACCATTTCACCAGTTTTTCGCCCTGTTCTTCAGTGAGTCCAAATTTGACTGCCTTTTCCGCAAGGTCTTTTGCTATTTGTTTGATCTCGTCGCTATTTTTTGGATTTGTTTCCCACTTTACCATTTGATCGGTAAGCTTACCCATAACAATCTTCATTTGTGGGTTTTTTCGTTTAAACTTTCTTAATAAGCCGATGTGGTCAAGATGGTGGTGAGAAACAATACAGAAATCGATATCTGCTATTGATTTATTTATTTTTTTTAATTGTGCTATAAATTGTTTCGCCCAATTTCCCATGTTTAAACCCGCGTCGTATAAAATGTGAAAATTGTCAACCTTAAAAAGATAGCAGCACACAAATTTAACGTCAAAAGGCACATCAATCTTTATGCGGTAAACATCCTTAATTAGAGATATATCTGCTTTAAATTTCTGCAAAATCCTTTCTTTCCAATGAATTATTATTTAAAATAAAATTAAGAGAAAGATATGTATTTTGCCCTTTAATTCATTTTTGTTCAAATCTACAAAACTCACCCACGAATAATGCTAATTAATGTTAGCATCTTTGTCCAGTTTTTGCAATAAATGTATTAAAAATCTACGGTAATCCTCTAACAAAGCTGTCGTAGAC
>WJKD01000598.1 GCA_014729315.1 Promethearchaeota archaeon
GGCAAATTGAGATCAGATAAATCGAAGAGTTTTTCTAATTGACTTTTTCTTTCTAAAATCTCGTGGTTATCAATAGTTTGATTAAAAACATCGTCTAATTGGTAATAGTCGATGAGAATTCCAACCCTTTTAAATAAATCAAGTTCGTCTATATCTAAATTAAAAAAACCGTGAGCTCTTGAGCCTATAACGCCTACGTGAGCGGTGGAAAAAGCCTTAAGAACTCGAATCGCATCTAACCAGTCCGTATCGATCTCGTTCCCGATAACGATGTGATAATTTTTTGTCCCCGATTTATATAAATTACTTGCGTTTAAATTGATTCCACATACTGAGTTTAGTCGGATCTTTCCTCCGTCGTAAGGAAGTTCCTCTAAGCCCCATAAAAGAATTGGTTTTCTGATTACTTTATTTAATTCTAAGACTAAATGACCTAACGCAAAAGTTCCGCTAATACAAACTAAAGCATCAATTCTTCTCGAAGCTAAATCATGAGCACTTTTTTGAGCTTCTTCTTTTTCAATAACTAAATCGGAAATAAATTCCCATTCAACATTTTCAAGGATTCTTAAATCGTTTTTTATCTTCTCGTATATTTCTTTTGCCGCTCGAAAGTCAAAGGTCTTCCTCGCAATGCATACAACGCCAATACGGATAGTTTGCTTCATTTCATTTATACCTATAATTTGATTTACTAAATTAAATAATATATAAAAAGATAATAATTATCTTTTAAGAACGAAATTACTTATAACACAAAATTAATTTATCACTACAAGAAGTTTTTGATTAGATTTAATAACATTGAAACTGAGAAAAATATATGAAAATATCTATCGCTCAGATTATTGCGCTAACATCGTACGGAAACGCCTTTCTTAAGGGACAATCAGTTTCTTTTGATTTTAGCCACTCGACTGCGAAGCATTGCAAGAAAATTACATTTATAGAATGGCCTGGTGGAGATGTCTTAGCAGATAATCCAAATGAATGGTTCGAATTTCTGAAGACAAACCAAGTTAATTCATTGTTTCTGGATTTTGCTCCGGCAGAAGATACTATAAAAGAAACACGAGAAGCCATGGGATTCATCGGAGGCGGAGGTCGATGGTTAATCTCAGCGATAAAAGGTGAGAATGCGGAAGTATGGGAAGGGCGATGGAGTTCTCCTAACGAGAAAACTTCTGAAAATGAGCTTTGGACCGTGAATTATGGTCGAATTGCAAAAGAATGGTCCCTACCTTCTACGGATAAACTACCAACTCTAGCTCAAGCAAAAAAGAATTTAAAAAACGCCCTTGACGAAATTATCTCTTTTTCTCAAGCACAAAAACTAGACGAATTTACTAAAAGTTTCGAATCTGCATTAAATTGCATTTCTTCAAATAATCCCTTTAATGGACTCTATCATCAAGACTTAATAGTTAAAGATAATTATACTTTGGAAGCAAAGCAACTTCTTGCGGCGTGTCAAGCAGCTTTTGTATTTGGTGCTATGGCATCGTGGAACGATATGACTTACGAGGGAACTACACAAGAGTCTTATGACAAATTGTCTGATAATCTATTTTTCTCGATAATTGAATCCATTTGTATAGCAATAAATTCTTTTCCATAAAAGAATCTCCTTATTCTTTACTTATTCTATTTATTCTTGGTAAATAATTTTATTTTTTTCAGTTTATTAATAAATATTTCATAAAGGAGTATGAGAATCTATAAGAATTTGGATGAAGGTATTATTTTATTAGACACAAATCATCTCTTAGAAAAGGCTAGAAAACGCTTATTTAAGGAGTTGAAGCAAAAAGGGTCGTAAAAACTCGCGATTGATAGATGGATGTGGCCCTTAAGAAAATTTGGCGATACTATTATATTTTAACTCGAAAATCATAGTCGTTAGTATTCTTGTTTCTCATTGAATTTAGAAAAAAAATCGCCTTGAATTTTTTCAATTTTGGATCTTGCCGGGATTCCCTAATAGGATACCCTTCATCCAATAGATTCAAATAAGCTTTCTTCTTTATTTTTGCCGATCTAATGTTAATCTAATTTAAGACATGGTCAAAAAAATTATCAGAACCCACATGAGCCCAAAACTGATTACAATGGACAAATTTACTAAGGAACCTGATAGTTTTTGGTCGTATTCAAACTCGACAGAAAAAGGGATGATTGCCATTCCAATCGGCAAAATTAGCGATATTAGAAGGATATTTCTAAAAAATTTGTCAAAAGGAAGGATATAATAAAGAATTATTCCAGTCACCAATCCCAGAGAATATCGAGTTGTCAATGCGATGGAGATGTATTTCCATTGACTTCTCTCAAAATTAAAATTTAAATATATCCCCAAAAGTAACAAGACTAGTGCCATATTAGCTCTTGAAATAATTTCTAACAAGTCATAGACAAAGATGGGTAGGTTTATTCCGCTTAAGTTTATGATTAAGGCAATATATAAAGCATTCAGAGGAATAGATTTAGCCATTTGTTTGAAAATGTAAGAATAATTCCCCTTTTTACTTGAGTCGTTCTGAGCTGGAGAAAAATAAGATCCTACAAAATAGCATAAACCAAAAATTACAAAAGAATTTCCAATATCAAACATAGCTATGTATTCTAACCCTATATCCCCCCAGATCCCTTGAATAAGAGGATAAGCAAATAAACCGATGTTATAACCAACGATCGTCATCAATATTAGTCCCTTATACTGTTTTGAAACCTTTTTGAAGATTATCAATCCAATTCCCATTATGGAAAGACTGTAGATGAGGCTGATAATTGGTAAAAAAATTAGGGTTAAATTGATTTTTAGTTTGCTTACGACATTTAAGATGAGCGCGGGAAGGGTCACATTAAGAATAATTTTTGCTAGAATCTTTCCATTAGACTCTGTAATGATGTTTAGCTTTTTAATGATAAATCCTATTACGATTATGCTCAGAGAAAGTAGGAACACATAATTGACATCGACCATAACTTCAATACTAAATATTAATAGTGTTTTCAATTGTTAAAAATTAATAGCAATAAAGCTTTACCATACTTATTTTTGATCTTTATAATGTAAAGAACTAATCTCAGACTAGTTTGAGGAATAATGTCCGAAAAAAATAGTCAGACCGAATTGAAGTTTATGGATCACACACTCCCAATCGACGAGAGGGTTGAAGATCTCATCTCTCAATTAACATTGGAAGAGAAAATATCTCAAGTTTTTAATATGTCTTCGGCAATTGAAAGGTTAAATTTTCCTGCTTATGATTGGCGAAATGAATGCATACATGGTGTAGCATTTGCCGGTATTGCAACAGTTTTCCCTCAAAACATAGGAATGGCGGCTACGTGGAATACTAAACTGATATTTCAAACTGCTCAAGCAATTTCAACCGAAGCAAGAGCAAAATACAATCATTCAGTGAAAAATGACACAAAAAATAGGGGTAAAAGATATTACGGCTTGACTTTTGCTGCACCAAATATCAATATCTTGCGAGATCCCAGGTGGGGGCGGGGCCAAGAAACTTTCGGGGAGGATCCCTATTTGACCTCTCAAATGGGGGTAAATTTTGTTAGAGGTCTGCAAGGAGATGATCCAAATTATTATCGTATAATTTCGGAGGTTAAACATTTTGCTGTTCATAGCGGACCTGAAAAAGAAAGACATCAAATTAACATAATAGCCAGTAAAAAGGATATGGAAGAGACTTATTTACCAGCTTTCAAAGCGTGCGTCCAAAAAGGAAAAGCATTTGGTATAATGGGAGCATATAACCGTTTAAACGGCGTTCCGTGTTGTGCTCACAGAGAATTGCTTCAAGAGATTTTGAGAGATCAATTTGGATTCAAGGGATATGTAATTGGCGATGGAGGTGCGGTTGATGACATATACTTACATCATAAGGTTGTAGACACATTTGAGGAAGCGGGCTCAATGGCTTTAAAAGCCGGATTGAACGTAATAAATCCCTTAAATATTATGACTAAGTGGAAAATTAAAAAGTATTATAAATCTCTGTTTAAAGCCGTTCAAAAAGGTTTATTATCAGAATTTACGATAAATCGTGCACTTAGGCTTACTTTCGAAGCAGTATTTAAGCTTGGTGTTTTCGATCCTCCCGAATTAGTGCCTTATTCAAAAATTAGTTATGATGTTGTTGATTGTGAGGAACATAGAGAACTTGCA
>WJKD01000055.1 GCA_014729315.1 Promethearchaeota archaeon
AATCACATCCTAGCTTCTCTTTAGACGCAGAAAGATCAAAGCTGATGTCTGGAAAATAGTGTGAATCGGAATTGTAAGCATTTATTTTTTGATCAGATCGTTTTGAAGCAATTATAAGGATTTCTCTATCAATCGCAATGAGATTGACGCGACCCCCTTGGTGATCGATGTGTCGTCCCATTAAATTAATCCGACCGGGAATTCTGGAAAGGACCAACTTCTCGTCGTTTTGAAATTTATCTTTGTAAAAATTCAAAAGATTAAGAATAATACGCCTTTTTCGCTCCAATTGAGGATAATCTTCGCCGTAATCTTTCGATAATAAATCTTTTGAATTCTGTTTGTTCTTAAAGAGCGAATACCACTCATCAATTGTAAGCATATACATTGAACAATATTCTCATAGATTTATACTTTAACCATTTGATATTCAAAAATCCTATCGATAAAAAACCTATCTATAGACATTGATCAGAGAAATCTAAGAGGAGGATTTTTTAAAAATCTGTTAATCTTTGCTTTATTAGGGAGATATTTAAATAGATCCATTTGAGTATTATAGATACCCAATTTGAGATATTAAGAGCGAAATAATTTTAATCCAATGATTATTAATTGGAAAAAGTATTTAAATTGAAATTGATATTTTCACAAGGCAGCAATAACAGAATCTAATAAAGGAAGATGGACATAAATTGAACGCTCAGTCAACCTCTCGCAATCTTATAAATAAAATTGAAGAGTGGGATCAAAAAGTATTTCTTAGTTTATATAAGAGCGGGTTTTCTAAAAAAATTAAGCAAGCGGCCAAAATATACAGTTTTTTCGGGAATTATTATTTCTGGGGAATACTTTGGTTTAGTTTAGCTATTTATGGATACATTACAAAAGAATATTCTCTCTTTGTTTTGTTAACCGGGGGTTTTATACAGAGCATGAGTTTACATATGTTTATTCGCTATAAAATAGTGAATCGCAACCGTCCTTTTATTACGCTCAAAAATCATGGAGTTAAACAGCATGACCGATCTATAAGAGAAAATAAATCTTTTCCATCTGGTCACGTAACTTTTATAATGTTTTTTGGTCTTTTATTTTCGTTCTATTTTCAGAGTGATTTAATTTTAATAATTTTTATTGGCGCCGATATTATAATGGCCATTTCTCGAATTATATTAGGTGTTCATTATCCTCTCGACACCATTTTTGGATTTGTTTTCGGATTTGTTTTTTATTATTTATTTGTAGGCTTAACCTATGTTTATTGGGTGGAAATTTGCTATGGATTAGGCGAATTCTTTTCTCCAAAGATTTATTATTGGTCTTATTATTTCAGCAATTGGTTGAAAACTATTTTTTAATAAAAGATTATTTTTTATTAGCACGGACATTTAATTATTAATATGGACCATAATACTGATTCTGATTCAAATAAGAAAGAAGAAGAGATACTTTATCCAACGTGCCATAAGTGTAATAGCATTAATTATTGTGCTGTTGGAAGGGCTAGTAAAATATTAGATAATTGCCCAATGAAAATTCGCCCCGAAATAGAAAAAAAAGCAAGAGAACTCTATAAAACCGACGAATTTGTGAAAAAATCAACCAAAGTTGCTTCAATCGTAGAGGCACAAGGGTATATTCATTGGCCGAGATTGAAAGATACTGTTGAATACGCAAAGGGTATGGGATACTCGAAAATCGGACTCGCTTTTTGCGTGGGGATGCTTAAGGAAGCAGAAAGAATAGCTGAAATTTTAGAAAAGTATGGATTCACGGTATGCTCCGTGTGTTGCAAGACTGGAAGTGTGAAAAAAACGGAGGTTGACATTCCCAAGGAATATACCATGTATTCTAAAACGGGCTATACAATAGGATGGATCACTTGTAACCCGGCTGCTCAAGCATTGCTGTTAAACAACGCAAAAACGGACATGAATCTCGTAGTTGGACTTTGCGTTGGACACGATATAACTTTCACACATCTTTCTGAAGCTCCTGTTTCGACATTGATCGCAAAGGACAGGTCAATGCCTCATAATCCTTCAGGCGTATTATTCTCACACTATGGAAAGGAATTTTTTTCGAAGGAGTTCAAAGAAATGCGCCAGAAGAAATAGCTCAATAAAAAAAAAAAATTTTTTCTTAAATTTTTCTTAAGGGGTAAATAGAAAATCCAAAAAAGAATACTTAATGGAACTAAACCATTATCTTTAAATTATATACAAACCTTACTCGCTTAAATCTAACCGTTTGTTATGGCCGTAGATGTTCGCTGTTTATTTATTGGAACAAATAATGGTTAATACCATTCAATAAAATCGTCTATTTCCCGGCGTTCTCGAGGAACTTTGTTTAAATCTTCTAATTCATTGTCTATTTTTCCGAAGGCAATAAGCCCGACGCATTCATATTTTTCTTGGCTCATCTTAAACATCTCGTTTACCTTCTCTTTATTTTTGACAATGTCTCCGATCCATAGCCCTCCTAAATCTGGAATTGATTGAATAGCAAGCAAAATATTTTCCACAAAAGCTCCAATTGACAGATAATCTAAAATATCTTCACTAGCCCGCTCTAAATCTAAAAAAACTACGAAAATAGTGTAAGCTTGTTCAATAATTTCACCGTCTGAGGAAAGTTCAGCCAACATCATCCGAACCGTTGGATGAGTCACTACATTAACTTTCCAAGGTTGATTATTCATTTTTGAGGGCGCCCATCTCCCGCATTCTAAAATTTCTCGAATAAGTTCTCTCGTAAGTTTCTGGATTTCGAAGTGTCGTACACTTCTCCTACTCTTGATTAGATCAAGTAGATTTGACGTTTGAATTTCCATATTGTTAAAAAATGTTTCTTAGAAATTTAAATCTTACACCTTTATGAATGAAGAAAATTTGTCAAAAAAGAAAAAGAAGTTTATAATGGACACATTCTTTAACATTTCGCCTCAAGAAGTTTCCCACCTTTAGGGAGGAGATGAAGTGAGGCTATCTTCTTTCTTTAGAAGTTTCCTTATTATTTATTAGAAATTACTGAACGATTTATGTATGAACCTTAAATACCGATCATTTCCTTATTTTTAGTGAGGTTATAGCGGATACTTTTGACACATAGAGAATCTCACACCTTTAAGTGTAAGTAATTCAATCAATACCATTCAATGAATTCTGAAATCGGTCTTTTTTCTTCTTCTCTACTTTTTTCAACTCTTTTTTCCATCTGGGTGTCTGTCTCCCCAAGAGCGATAATTCCCATGAGCTCGTATTTATCAATAGTCAATTTAAATATTTCATTCACTTTTTCTTTATTTTTAAGAATTTCTCCGATCCAGACGGCTCCCAGATTTAATGCGTGGGCGCCTAAAAGTAAATTTTGCATAAACGCTCCAATTGCTTGCACATCCTTCGTTCGGTCGTAGCCCTTCTCTAAGTCTAAAAAAATGAACAAATTAGCGTAAGCACTTTCTAAAATTCCCCCATATTCAGTTAATTCTGCTAACATATGCTTTATCGAAGGGTGGATAACTATGTGGACACGCCAAGGTTGATTATTTAAACCTGATGGGGCAAATCGTCCACATTCGATAATCTTTTCAATCACATTCCTCTCTATCTTCTGGTAGACGAAGTTTCGAACGCTCTTTCTTGACTTTATAAAAGTTAATAATTCATCTGATTTCTGATCCATAATAATCATTTTATTTTCTCATCAATTTAAGTTTTTCAATATAAGCGTAGAATTTTACATCTAGAAAAAATCTCTCATGATCAAAACTCTCTCATGATCTGATTCAAGAATAATTTTTAGTGGGACAAAAATAAAAAAAATCTACCCTAACTTATAAGTTAGCTTTCCGCCAGAACTTTTTTTAATTGTTATTCCTTTCACCTTTTGAGCATGGAACCTGACCTCTTTGTGAGCCCTTCCCAGGTACTCGTTAAAAAAAAAAGGTCT
>WJKD01000599.1 GCA_014729315.1 Promethearchaeota archaeon
ATCCCAGTCCATTTCTAATATTTTCTTGTTATCATAAATGCCTGCGTTGTACAATGTGAATTCTTTAGCATGAAGCGGCTGTTCTTTCTCAGGCTTTTCCTTCGGCTGAATGAAGGAGATGAGAAACCGAACTCGCCCCACTGTGACGATCTTTTCCCCTGCTTTACCCTCCTCATTTTCAAGCACTTCCAAGCGGGTGACTTTAAATTTGGATTCTGGACATGCAAGTGAAAAGCTTTCTTCGCCGGTACCGGGCATGTGCTTGTCAATGAATTCTGCCAGGTATTTTAAAAAGGAATCATTGACAACAAAGTCACCCCGTTTGGCTTTTTCATAAATGAAAAATAAACCGCGGGAATTACTTTTGGAGTGTTCTTCGAAATCTTGAACTCGCTCGTAATCTCGGCGGCTATCAATTTTACCTGAACCAATTTGAGTGGTAAGATTAAGCATTCTTTTTTGCACGGTATAAATTGCCAGTTTTCCGCAATCAATTCCAATCCATTTGCGCCCCAATTTTTCAGCAACAGCAATTGTCGTTCCGCTTCCTATGAATGCGTCAAGAACAATATCCCCGTTTTTGGAAGATGCTAAAATAATTCTTTTTAAAAGATCTTCAGGTTTTTGAGTAGGATATTTTAAACGCTCAACAGCCATTGGATTTGTAAGATTTATATCGATCCAGATGTCTTCTATTTGTTTTCCTTTTGAATCATGTAAATACTGTTTATAAGAAGGATAAGCACCTGGTTTTTCAGGTGGAATGAATCTATTTTCTTCTTTAAGTTTCTTTTCCGTTTCTTTCGAATACGTTTTTAAAAGCGTTTTTCTATAATATCCGTTTTCATCTTGATATTTAAAACGTGTCTTGTATTTTTCGCTGTAGTCAGTGTATTGTTGTGTAAAAGAATAATCTGACGACTTTGAATAGAAAAAAAGTGTATCATGATTTATGGGAAATTTATTGGATCTTGCCTTGCTACTTCCAGCAAAAGGAGTTCTTTTCCAAGCTATTTCATTTTGAAAATTATGCTCACCGAACACTTCATCTAAAATTGTTTTTAAGTAATGTCCCTTTTTTTGATCTAAATGTACATAAATACAACCATCATCCGCTAAGATCTCACGTAATAAAATGAGTCGTTTACGCAAGAATTCAATGAAATGAGTTCCTATTATTTTATCACGGTGGCTTTTTCACGGTCTTTCATAAAATCCTGTTTCGTGGCAAACGGCGGATCGATATAGATCAATTTAATGCGGTTTTTGGTTTTGTAGATATTAGCACTCCTTTGATCGTCGTACAGGGCTTTCAGCGCCAGGAGGTTATCGCCAAAGATGAGCATGTTGTGCCAGCCATCGTCAAACGGATTGTCGCTATTAAACGAGCGCACTTTCTGCAACGGCGCCGAGGGTGTTCCGGCAATAACAGCCTGTTTTGGCGTCTTGCCTTTGTACACCAGTTTGTAATCTTTGGTGGCTTCGATAAATTCCACATCATCGGAGTCGAACAGCTTGCTTTTATAAATAGCAGGCAGCGCTTTCCCTGCCTGAATGAGTTCAATGATTTTTTGTTTTTCCTGGTCGGTGAGATTCAAATCGGGATTAATCCTTTTTAAGTATTCTATTCTAATTTCAAATTAAGTTTTTCGATTTTGACATGTGTTCTTTTCCAAACAAATTCGGGTATTTCCGGTGAATCTGTGGCTAATTGATCCATTTGCTCCCGCATACTGGTGAGCACTTTATTCTGGTACTTCGGATTTTCATAAGTGATGGAAATGATATGTTCAATTTTTCTTCTGACAGATCCGTAGCGGGCAGCCGCGATCCGATGTTTATCCGAACGTTCGCCAAATCGCAGAAAGGTTTGTAATGCGGAGAATACTGCTGCGGACAAGCTGATCAATCCCACCACAATTTGCAATCGAATATCCACCTGTCTTTCTAATGTGGTGAAGACTGAGGTGCCGACGATTGTTGTTAATGCGATCACTGTGACACCCAGAAAAATATGACGTCGATGATAGTGTTTGGCTGCCTGGCGATGTGCAATCTGGTTTCTTCTGTTTCGATTTAGCCAGATCAATAAAATATCGGAAGTAGAGGAATTTTTATCAATGTTCATTTGAAAATAATTTTAGAAATTCTTTTTCAATTTTTCCCAGGCACTCAAAAAATCTATCTGCGCCTTTATCGTTTTATTCATTTGCTGTTCATTTTGCATATCTTTTATCGCGGCAATACTTGCTACTTTCTCAAAATTATTTGGTTCTCTTCCAATATAGTTAACAAAAGTATTATTAATAACATCCAACTTCATGTTGGTTGCCTGATTCGTCAGGTCACCCGCCTTACTAATGCCACGGCTATTCAATAATTTTAATAATCCGTTGATTTCCCTTTGCGCACATTCAATGCCAATTTTATTCAAAATAAGTGGGAGATTTTCTGCGTTCAAGTCGTCATCCGGATTGAATGTAACTTTTTCCTGATATTTTGAAAGCTCATGTCGCAAAAAATCAAAATGCTCATCAATCACACATAGCTGTGATGCGATTAATTGGAATTGTTTTCTCACTGACAGGATTGTACTTTTATTCGGTTTATATCCAAGCACATGTTCAATATCTGCCCAGGCATCCTGAATGAGTGTCCGAACTTGTATTTCGAACCACGGTCTTTTTTCTTCGGGCAACACGCTCTCTTTGAGTCGCACAATGTAATGAATGGAGGTATAACCGCTATCTTTATCGACCTGGCTCACATGATTGAGACCGAGTTTATTCAAATGATCTTTATTAAAGTATGCTTTTGATCTTTCCTCAGAAACTTCAAAAAGACTGCTCTTTCTTAATTCTAAATCTATTAACGGCAAATCTCCATTAAAAAATACACTGATTCTACCACCCAATAAATCATGCATATTTTTTAAACTAGCACAAGTTAAGCCATCAGGATAATCCTGTGGTTTTCTAAAAATCTTGTCAACAACACTTTCCGGTCGTTTAATGCGCTGGTTAGTTCTGCGAATTGGGGAGGGAATTGGAACCTGTTCTTTTTGTGAATATTTTTTCCAGAATTTTGGATCATTCCACTTTCTAAATATTTCTTTCAATTCCTCATAAGTGGGTTCTATAACTTCCTGAACATAAGATTCATAACATTCCAAAAACTCAGTATTTTGTTCGAGCATATATCTGTCCTAATAGATGAATGTATTTGAATTTTCGGAGAATATATATTCGGTATTGTTAAAACGTTTATAAAATAGTTAACTTATACAAAAAAAGCAAGAAAAATTTTACTTGTTAAACGAGCAAACGAATAATTAACACAAAGAATATAATATTAAAAAAAGTCAAAAACAAGTTTAATTAATTTAATATTTATTAGTTAACTGAATGGATTCTTGCAACGAATATTGATCCGGTGGAGATCCGGGGCAGATGCAGAGTATTTATTCCCCCAATCAAAAAATTGAAGTAATAGAAATTAAACTCAGCAATCTTTCTTTGGGAGAAATTATTGTTCCAAGCTTTTAAAATAGTTATTCGTATAAATAATTTTCCATTCATTTTATTATTGACATTTTACGAATTATTTCTTACATTTTAATAAGACTTTCCCAATGTTGTTAGAAATTAAAATAGTGGATGAAAAATCAGGAGTTGAAATAAAAAATATAGTTATAAAATTTTTATTCTGAAAATTTGAAAAACTTATCGCTGATAATATTATGAAAAAGTAGATCATAAGAGGAAACAGAGATGCGAAAGAACCGACAGATACCGAGAGTCTTCATAAGCTACAAATCGGTGAATAAATCCTTTGCAAAAAAGTTGGCCACTGATTTGCGAAATGGCGGTATTTACAGTTGGTTTGATGACTGGAATCTCCCACCAAGTAAACCTCTTACGGATGCGATGGAAGAAGCCATATCTCACTCAGACGTTATGTTGCTCCTTCTCAGTAGAGAATCAGTAAGATCCATTCGGGACGGAGAAGGTGGTATTGCGTTTGAGGTACACATAGGAGAAGGATTATTGTTTCATAACAACAAATTAAGGATTATCGGTGTATGCATTGAGGACTGTAAACCTCCTGAAAAGCTGCAAAATAGGATAGGGAAGTGGATCGATTTCAGAGATCCCTTGAGATACAAAGAGGCTCTTGCAGAACTTGTGGCATGGATTATGAATCCAAAAGCAGATATAGGACCACCAATCAATTCAATGTCTCATTCGGCGAAATATCAAAGTCAGGCAGGCGTGAACGAAATATCAACGGAAGTGCGTACGGAGAACAATGAACCTTGTAATGAATGCGTAGAAAAGTTAACCGGAGTCGGGGGAGAGCCATGTGTTGGTTGTCGATATAACCGTTAAATTGTGGGAAAGGTGTTCAACATATCCATTAAATTTAGGTTAGATAAATCACGCTAATATTAACCAGCATTCTATGCAACTCATACCGTCTATTAATAATTTTAAAAACACTCTGAACGAAGATAACCATTTGTCATAATTATGTGATTGCTCCTTAAACCACCTCCTCACTCCCCTCCAGCTCATGCACCGATTGCACATTGTCCAGCGCCAGCTTTTCCTTTATTGCCAGCATATCGCTTTCGCAATGATAATGATGGTAGAACAGGATTTTCCGCACGCCAATCCGGGCGCTGATCTTGTTGCACCATTTACTCAGCTCTTCGATATCCGGATGAAAATGCAGGAACGGCAGCCGCTTTATCTGGATGTTGCAAAACTGATTGATCGGTTTGGAGCTTCCCATCAGCGCGGAGTAGATATTTTTGCTCAGCAGCAGC
>WJKD01000600.1 GCA_014729315.1 Promethearchaeota archaeon
CCAGCCATTTTGTGATGGATATTGACCGATTTCAATATTTTCAAAATCATCTTCAAAAATCAACTCCCAGTTTTCATCTGAGGGATTTGTTGAATTGTCTTTTGAACAACCTGTTAATAATGCAAAAAATAATAGCAAAAACAGACCAGAACGAAAAATTTTTAATAGCATTAGTACATCCTCCTGTTTCTTTAGTTGTATTGATTGCCGTTACAATGATTCTTTCATATCATTTTTAAAGCGCCATTAAATTCAAACAAATGGCGCTTCTCATACTTTGGTATTAAGAATGCCAAAAATAGGAATTTTTTAAAAATCATTTCAAAATATTTTCAGTAAGGCTTAATTATCGATATCAGGTTCTCGATGTTCAGGAAATTGCAATTTTTCAGTTCGATCATCGCCAAATTTATCAGATTGCGGATTTGCTTTTTGCTTGGTAGGATTTTCAGGCTGATTCATCATTTCAGGATTATTACTACCATAGTAAGTAAACCAATAAACCTCTCCGACACTAATATAATTGTCATAAGATGTGGAATAATAACCATAATCATCTATAACTTTTACGTCCCAATATCCTGAAGCACAACGCCAGCTATGAATATAGCCGGAGTAAATGTAACCGTCCAGATCATCATATCCCCAATTATAATTTGAAGAGGGTGAAAGGTAAACAGAAACAATTGTCCGGTATGAACTATTCCACACCTTAATCGCTCCGCAATCCGCATAGATATTCACCTTTTTTGTCTTGTCAGCTTTAATCGTATAATCTTTTGAAAATTCCCATTTCACCAATCCTTCTCCTTCAACAGTAACTTCTTTTTCATCTGAATATAAACCATAGTCAGACAGATCAATGGTTTTTTCCGCATATTCATAATCATCCAAATCGTACGTATCGCCATCGATTTTTACTTGCAGCCATTCACCGGTTTTATTAGTGACTTTAATCTCACCTTCAGCGGAACAGCCAAAAATGAAGATGATCATCACAAGGAATGATAGTTTTAGAAAACGATACATTTTCTCTCCTTAGTAATTAATTGTTAATTTTACTTTTTTGATTATAAAATCGTCATAACCATAAGCGCTGAGTATAATTTTGGTTTCTTTTGCCTTTTTGCCTGCCAAACCCTGAGACATCCCTACAACATTATTCGACGAAAATGCGTTATAGTGTCTTTTTAACTTAAAGGTATGATTGCCACTTCCTTTGATCTGAATCGGATTGTTATTAACTATTTCATTCCACTGACCTTCAAGTGCGGGTATTAAAAATTTTGCCCAAACACGCAGGTCCATTCCATTAGATACAAAACCAGACTTGTCAGCAGAGATCTCAACATCGATGATATCCACTTGTCCTTTACAAATTATTTCAATCCCCCCTTCATGCCCTTGATGTCCAAGCATATCCGGTACGTGACTTAAATGAGCGCCACTATTTTCAATGACGTATTCGCCAAAAAATTTTATGGTTAAATCTTTTTTCATGTTTCCTGGGGAAACACGATAACTGCCTGGATATCTTCCAAACTCAATGACCATATCTTTTTGAGCAAACAATGTGTTTGCTATGAAAATTGAAAACACAATAATCATTAATTTTGTTTTTAGCATATCGTATCCTCTCTATTTTTTGATTAATTTAATTTTTGAACAAAACCAAAATTTAAAAATACTCTAAAATAGAACCCACTAAATTGAGAAATATTGGAAAATATATTACCAATTCTTGATTCGATATTAATATCTCCAGTTACTGGTAAATTCCCTGCAATAAACAAATCAAGAAAATTCATCTCTTTTTTCTTTTGATCTGTGAAATCGGCTTTCCCCCATGCAGAACCCACTACTGATAAATATATTAAGCCAAAACGATCAACAAATTTGTTATCCAAATTTGAGTATAGATTTTCTCCCTCATTGAATAATACCCAACTAAAAGACAAGGGAAATAAACTATAGGCTGCCTCAAAATCTTCTTTGATATCAATACTTGCATAGGCATATCCAACAATAAAACCAAATCCATAGTGATTGTTAGATATATTCATGAATTGCATATTTAAAAATTCAACAGGGAATTTAAGATTTAAGTCCATTCCAAGCCCTGCATTGCCATACATCAGTTCCTGACACAAAAGATTATAATTAGCACCCCAAAAAAGAATAAGCATCAAAATTATTGAAATACTTATTTTTAAATATGATATTTTTCCGACCATTTTATCTTCCCTACCAGTTTATCAATTTTTTAATAAATTATTAACTTTATCAGTAATATGTGATGCAGCACTTTCATTTTTTTTCATGACAATGGCTTTAACATAATTTTCAATTGCAGCATCCTTATCACCCTGGTTTAGAAACGCATCTCCTCTCTGTTTGTAAATACCGGGAATATTCTGGAATTTATTAATAATTATTTGTGCTGTTTTTTGAATTCCCTCATCTTTTACATTTTGCAACATTTCTCTTTTTGTCTTAATATTTTTTGTATCACGTTCAACACCAGCCTTCTTAGCATCACCGGAGAGAATTCTCACTTCATAATCGGTATCTTGTTTTTCCATGGGTAGGAATTCTGATAATAAAATTTCGCCTGTCTCTGCGCTAAAAATCGAAACCGAAATATCTATTTTAGCATTCGCCTCATATTTTATTTTCTCATATCGACAAAAATCGTATACATCTTCTTTTTTATATTTTGGAGTTAATTCCTGTGCTAATGCTTCAATAGCTCCAAATAATGTATCTGAATTTTTACGATCTTTTGGAGGGACATAATCGGGATTTGGAACTTCCTTTTGATATGCAACATATTTTTTTTCTCCAGAATCGACAATACTGTTATATTCATCTCCATCGAAGTAAGTCACCTCAATCGTTACAAAATAGGAAACACCTTTAACACCTCCCACATTGATTATGGAATTTGGATCTATTACGCCCGATAAGCTCAGAGCCTGTTCATTCAATATGCGACTCAATTGTTCTCTTGTCAATATTTGAATATATCCATCCTTTCGCGGTGCACTGTCAAACAATTTGGACACAACGCCTTGTGAAACATTTCTTGTAATCTGACTTCCACCAAAACCTAACTGATCTACAATAGCAATTCGGAAAGTCGACTCTTTTTTAATTTTACTTTTCAGCGCTTCCATTTTCGTGTAATCAGAAGGATAAAATTTTCGACCATCGTAATCAATCACATTTTTATATTCCATATAAGCATGATGAATAAGCGATTTATTTTCATAATTAACCGCTTGGTCATGATGTAATTGTGCAAATTGACGTATTGTATCATTCAAAATAGCATTTAGATTCATATACTTTGGATTGATTTCCATACATTCTTTAAACAATATAATCGCTGCTGCTAAATTCCCAGTGTTTTTCTCCACATTTGCTTTTGAAAATAGATCATCTATTTTTGCACCATCACATTTCTTTATCCATTTTTGCGCATATTGATTTTTCGAATCAAAACTATAAACCGTTTTGAACTTAACTTTAGCATCATCAAATTTACGTTGCTCAAAGTGCGCTATCCCCTCTTCCATTATTTGGGCTATTTTCATGTGCTTTCGTAATTGTTCACTATCGGATTGATATTTCAGCCCATTCTTAAATAACGATTTCGCAGCACCCCAATTATCCATTTCTTGCTCCGATAAAGCCTTTTCTTCAAAATCTTGAATTATTTCTCTGGATTGCTCTTTTTTCTGTGTCAGTTTTTGTGTTGCACCAATGATCAGATTATTAAATTTTTCTAAATTCTCAATATTATGATCATCTGGCATTCCTGACCATTTTCTCCCATCTAGATATTTATTTCCCTTTTCAAAGTTTATAATAGCCGATTGATGTACGCCAAGAATATCATTCACGATTTTTTGCTTGTCTGTTATTAATTTTATATCTTCAATAGTATCAATATTTCTGCTAACCTTTTCAAATTGTTTTTTTGCTAACAAGTGCTGGGCATAGCTTAATCTTAATAAAAGCATCATATCATTAGGAGTTTTTTGTAATCCTTTTTTATACTCAGAAATTGCACTTCCATACAATCCCTTCTCTAAATTTGCATTACCTCTTTTTAAAGATGACGAACATCCAGCTAATAATAGAACAATTATAGATATTGACAATATTCGGATATTCATAAATTTAAACATAAACTTCCTCCTTCTTAACACTTCATTTCGCCAATTTCTACTTTTAAACATCCTTTATCAATTATCATACCATAAATTATTTTAATGTAACTTCTATGTCGTTCTTAAAAATCAATTACATAGTAAGATAATAAAATATTATTAGAAATAATTGATGTAATATTGACACAATCCTGTGTCATTTTTACGATAAATAATAAAAATCTATCGTTCCAACTACACATGGATTTCAAAGAAAGTGGGTGGATAACATTAAGTGGATTTTTATATTTTAGGTTGGTGAAAATAAAAGATTGATAATCGCATTTGTTCTATTTAAGATATAATGCGTTTTATAAGCGAATCCGTCTTATAAATTTCTTGATAATGTTATGAA
>WJKD01000601.1 GCA_014729315.1 Promethearchaeota archaeon
CTCCATTTTCGTGAAAGAACGCTTTCTATTAGAAAATGAGCGTGATAGGAGGTTAAAAATCGTGTAATTGCTAAGATTCAATGATTGGAATGAATTAAGTCTGCTAAGTTGCTGATCGAATAATTAAAAAAAATAAAAAAAGAAAAGTTAGAGACCCATTTCAGCAAGTTTTTCTTTATTTGCTGCGACCTTTGAAGGCGTTAAGTCGTTATACTTCCAGAGAATCAATCCTGTTAATATGATGAAAATCATTGGAATTAAAGCAAGATGGATTTGTATGCCAAACTTTGCTAACGGAGATTGGCTCGTAGCACCTTCGTTAAATCCGGTTAATGTATGAACTATAGCAAAGGTTAAGGCTTGAATGATCAATGCAGCGCGGGCAAAAAACATCTGTATACCATTATATAATCCTTCTTCTCTCTTTCCTGTGAGAATAACAGATTCGTCGATCACCGCAGCAAATACGGGAGATTGAAGAATCCACCATCCACCTAAACTAAATCCCCAAATAGCTACTGCAATCACGACTAGTAAGTATTGTTCGAGAAAAATCAATGGTGCGGTAAAAATGGCCATTACAAAACTTGCTATAATAATTGCTTTCCGATCGTCGTTCATCTTTCGGGAGAAAAAGATCCAAAATGGTACAGAAAGGATAGATCCCAGTAAAAATCCCACCATGACTAAAGTAATGGCAGTTGCTTCCATTTCTAAGACATAGCGAACTAAGTAGGGTATAGACGCAATCATAGAAAAAACAAGCACCTGATAACAGATAAAAGCGAAAATCCAGGCTCTGAAATTTTTATGCTTTAAGCTGGTCTTTAGCGTTGTCAAGAACGATTCTTCCTCGTGTTCTTCTTCAGCTTTCTCGAGATAACGATCGATTCTTATTTGATCCTCGCGACATCCCGGTATCGCAAAAGAAATAGCGATAAGACAAGTTATTATAACAATACCACCTTGAATAACATAAGACTGAAGATTTCCAAATACTATAAATAGCGGTGGCAGTATTGACCCTAAAGCAACACCGAATGTTCCAGTTAGAGTACTTATTCCCGCAGCGTCTCTCCGTTCGTCTTCACCTCTAAACTTATCGGGAAAGAGTCCGTAAAAGTTCACATTAAATATTGAACCGAAAGTATCGAAAAGACATGTGGTGACCACTAGCCATGTAAAAATAATCCACGCTCCTTGGTTCGGATTGACTGCAGGCGGCATAAAAACCAGAATGTAACATAAGATATAAGGAACGCCTCCAATAAACACCCAGGGAAATCTGCGACCCCATTTTTTAGTGAATTTGAAGGGTCTATCAGTTAAATAACCTAAAAATGGGTCATTAACGGCGTTCCAGACAGCAAATATTATGTATCCAAATGCGGTTAGCCACACATTGAGTCCAATTTCAGTTTCGTAAAAGAAAAAAACAAACGCACCAAAGGCCATGTTTAAGAACTCGTTTACGAATTTACCAAAACCATAGGATGCCATGTTTACCTTGCTATGACTTATTTCGATATCGTTTGATTTCATATTTGAAACCTATATTATCTTTTATACGAATTTTAAGTAATAGAAAATACGATTTTGTTATATAAAATTATTTCTGAAATACTACTAAAAATGTATGTCAATTAAAAATGAATTAAAGAAAGAATTATGAATTAAAAGCCAACGGCTTGTCCGTCTTTACGCGATTCCGATGCTCCAAGATAACCATCGTCTAATTTATAAATAATCTGGGCTCCACCAAAATCAATGTAATGACTTTCAGAAATATCGTGTCCGAGTTCCTTCATTCTACTCATTAATTGGCTATCAAATCCAGACTCAATTTTGACACCCAATCCTTCGGTGACTTGCCAGCGAAGGGCGTCTATCGCTGCTTGCGGGTTTTGTTTGTATTCAAAGATACGGATCATCATCTGTGCGTGTCCTTGAGGTTGCATATGACCACCCATTACGCCATACGACATTAATGGTTCTCCTTTCCGAGTCACAAAAGCTGGAATGATTGTATGGTAAGGTCTTTTATTCGGGCCTACTTGATTTGGGTGTCCGTTTTCTAAAGTGAATCCGTTTCCTCTGTTCTGCATGGCGATACCCAATTTAGGAATAACAATTCCAGAACCGAAACTCCAAAAATTCGATTGAATAAATGAAACCATTATCCCATTTTCGTCAGCAGTAGTTAGATAAACGGTATCCCCTTCCTTAGGAACTCCATAATCGAGGTCTTGTGCTTTTTGCATATCAATAAGATCGGCTCTCTCTTTTAAATAATCAGCTTGAAGGAATAATTCTGGATCGAATTCGAGGGCGGAGGGATCGGAAATATAACGATGCGCGTCCTTAAAAGCTAGTTTCATTGCTTCTATTTGTAAATGTATAGATTCAACAGAATCAGGAGAGAATTTGCTCATATCAAAATTTTTTAATATTCCAAGCATGATTAAAGCAGCAAGCCCTTGTCCATTTGGAGGTATTTCGTATAAAGTTACACCTTTATAGTTAATTTTGATCGGTTGAACCCAGTCTGCGTGATGTGAACTCAGATCCTTGAGAGTCATTAGTCCGCCCGTCTCTTTCGCGTAATCTACGATTTTCTCAGCGATCTCCCCTCGATAAAAAGCCTCTCCTTTACTTTCAGCAATTTTCTCGAGTGTTTTCGCATGGTAAGGTAATTTAAAGAGTTCGCCCGGTTTTGGACCCTTCCCTTTTATAGTAAAAGTGTCCACCCACGCGGGAAATTTTTTATAGACGCGAACCAACAAATTCCAACCCATACCGGTTATAGGAGAAACCAAAAACCCTTTTTTAGCGTAATCGATAGCAGGTTCGAAGAGCTGTTCAAATTCGAGGGTTCCATATTTTTCCCATAATTTGACCCATGCTGAAACTGCACCAGGGACGGTTGTCGCGTCCCACCCTAATTTGGGCATAGAATCGTATTTTGAAAAATGTTCGACAGTCCAAGCAGTCGGAGAGCGTCCAGAAGCGTTCAAACCTGTTAGATTTTTCCCGTCCCAGACTATAGCGAAAGCATCAGAACCCAATCCATTACTCGTGGGTTCGACTACGGTAAGCGCTATAGCAGTTGCGATTGCAGCATCAACTGCGTTTCCTCCTTTTAAAAGCATCCTTAATCCTGCTTGAGACGCTAAAGGTTGCGAACTAGCTACTATGTTCTTAGCTAATACGGGCATTCTTCGAGACGCGTAGGGAAATTTCCATTTAAAGGGTAATTTCATTTAGTAATCACTAATCAAATCTTTATTGGGATTTAATAAAAGTTATTATATTTTCGATTTTATCGTCGTCTAAAAACAATTGAGGAGAATTATAAATTGAATAGTGTAATTTTTCCTCAACGACATAAGATTTAATTCTCTTCAAGACTGTTTTGAGAATCTCGTAAGAGATATTTTGCTGTTCTGGAGAAAATTCGAGGGAAATATCACGAAAAAAATCTCCGATTTCTTCTACAGAAAATTGAGCGTATTGTTCTTGTAGGAAAAGACTAATTAAAATATTCATTCCAATCAAATTCCCATGGATGTAATGATCACCTGTGAGCGCTTCTAAGCAATAGGCAAGGAAATGTTCGCTTCCCTCTTCGGGGCGCGCATTTCCCCACTCCTCGCATAGGACAACTTCCTCGTAAAAACCATTAACGAGAGATTCTATTCCTTTCTCGCTAACTTGATTGATTTCTTCCCGAGCTTTCATTAATTTTATAGCAATATTTTTAGCTCTTTCAAATACATTTTTATTGAATTTTTCATCGTTTTCTTCTTTTGCTATCAACCAATCACCGAGTGCCGAGGCAATTGAAATCGTATCAGAGACACCAGCTCTGTTCAGTCGTTTCGGAGCTTTTTTTATTAAATTAAAATCAATTATAATTTGTTCCGGATTACTTTCTCCAATATAATTAACTTTATTATTAATTCGAACTGCGATAGAGGAGCATAAGAATGCATCCACAGAAATAATCGAGGGTATTAAAATTAAATCTAAATCATATTGAAACCTATCCTTCACATACCACGCGATGAATTTTGCTGTATCGCAGACAGTGCCCCCCCCAATACCAGCGATACAATAATCCGAATTAATAAATGTGTTCAAGCTTGAGGCTAACGATTCAAGATGATTTAAATC
>WJKD01000602.1 GCA_014729315.1 Promethearchaeota archaeon
ATGCAGAATAGACACTAATATTAGTCCCACAAACATATCAAATGGGCTGAATGGGGTTTCAGACATTGCAACGGAGATCACTCCGGCAAATGCAGCACCTAAAACCGTTACTTTTGTTTGATCCATCATGGTAATACTCCTTCTAATATGTGATTTTTTGCGCCATTTACAACCAATTTTAATGCTGGACAGAACAGGCGAGACGAAAACCGAAAATATTAATCCGAATGACCGGATGATCGTAAAAACGAACCGCACATCGGAAGTAATGAGTATCATAGTTATTCCATGAGCCACCTCGAAGTACAGTATATTCATGATTGCCTACTAGCCCCCATTCTCCCGCTTCATCATTCACAGGATCATGGCTAAATTCTGATTTTGCATAAAAAATAGACTGTTCATCGATATCAACATCTCTCCAATCTTTGCACCATTCACGAACATTTCCACCCATATCTAATATACCCTCAGCCGTGCAATCATCGGGAAACATCCCAACCGGTGTGAGTTGTCCCAGCATATTATAGCTTGAACTCGTGATTTTACCATTCGGATCTTCATCACCCCACGGATATTTTTTATACTGCATGCTCGGTCCTTTTGCTGCTCGCTCCCATTGCGCTTCAGTCGGCAAGTCTAAGCCACACCAATTTGAATATGCTTTTGCTTCATACCAGCTGACGCCCACGATTGGTCGGGTTGGGGATTGTAATTGTTGCTCCCAATTTTCTGGCTCTTTAAACTGTCTAAATCCGCCTGCTTTCCAGTAAATTTCTTTCGAATATCCGTCATCTTTTATGAAGCGTTGATATTGTCCCACAGTCACTAGATAACGGCTGATCTTAAATGCTGAAAGGTGGACTTTGTGAACAGGTAGTTCATCAGGGTTCGCATCAGGATCATAATTCGGAAAATTGGAATTATAGCTCTGAGCGCCCATTAAAAAAGTCCCTGCCGGGATATAAATCATGTTATCTTCATGGAACCGGGGATCGCCTGCCTGTCCCAGTGCTTCAGCGGCTTCCAGGCGTACTTTTACATCAATATTTTTCGCTTTCTCTTTGTCAAAGATACCCATGACACGGTCCAGCATGGAAGGGTAGCGGGCGTCTGTGAGTTGATAATCGAATGGAGATAGATCACGCAGCATTGCCCCGATTAATCCCACGCTCCTGGCTTCATCCGTTAGGCTTTTGGTTTTGGATTCCGTTAAATCCAGCACAGCGAAGAAGAAATTATTCACCTTATCCAAACCTTGGTTATATAATACACCGCCAAACAGTAATAAAACTTCCCGCCATTCCTGGGAATAAAGGATGTCCGGTTTTATTAGAATCGATTTTTGTTGCTGTTCGGATTTTCCACCCAGTGCCTTCGCAGTCAAATATTCCTGAAAGGTCAAATGCCAGTAGGAAATCTGGTTGCCTCTGCCGACAATAATGCCGCTGTCCACCTCTTCTTCTGCTAAAAAATTCTCAGCGTTGAAAATCCGTTGTTCCTCTGTATCCCCTGAAAAATTGGCTTGGATTGCCTCAGCAACCCAGCGGCGTCCCACCTGAGTTTGTCTTCCATCTTTATGTGTCTGCATTGCCAGGGCAAGGTCTTGCAACCGCTTCACACAGTCTTTGGCACCCATACGTCCCGGACGTTGTTGCCTTGATCGTGACAACCAGGTGATAATCGATTCATACAGGTCTGCCCGTTGTTCCGGCAGCCTGCTTTCATTCCAGTGTACTACTGCCATTGCCGTCAGCATAACCGGATTGCGGGCAATGCGTCTGATCTCAGACCGGTTTTGGAGAGCTTCGAGCAATTCATCCAGGTGTTCTTTTGCTTTGGTAGGATCATTATGGTGCAATGCATGCGACCAGTGCATCAGAAAATTTTCAATGGCATCATCTTCCAATGCGTCGATGATGTATTGCTGGAAGTCCAGTAAGATTGTGTTGCCCTCATAAGCCTGCGGTCGGCTAGTGACCACAAACCGGCATTTATTGTATGCCTTAATTGCCCGCGTCACCAGTTCACTCAGTGTTTCCCGCATCTTTCGGTCCGGAGCTTCGTCTAATCCGTCTAATAATAAAATTGCATCCCCGGAAGTAAGTTTATCCTGAAAAAACTCCCGATCCAGTCCCAGGGTCTGGCAATCGCTTCTATCGGCTAAGAAATGCGGCAACCAAGTGGGATCGGTTTTCAGTGATGGTCGATCCTTTTCAGAATTCGTGATATGCTCAGACAGCTCGCTCAAGCGGATAAACACCGGAAACGGCGTATCGGTCAAACCCAGCCGCTCTTCTGCCGTATCCGGCTTTTTCAGCAGCAGCGATTGGCACAGATTGAAAGCGATTCGCCGCAAAAATGTGGTTTTCCCGCTGCCGGGATCACCGATGATAGTGACCTGCTTTTCTTTCAGCACGTGATGCAGTTCAATGCGGCGGCTGTGTTCCATCAATTCTTTGTCTTTTTTTCGGGAGCGATCTTTCCCAATATCGCCGGTTGTGGTCAATGGAATATACAGCTCCTCAATGGGAAATTTATGCGCCTTGCCACTGCTAACCTGCAATCCACGAATGCTAATAAATGCACACTCGTCCTGAAGCCAGTTGAGATATTTTGTGGGGTCGGAAACAGCTTGCTCCACTGTCTTGAAAGTTGCCGGCTGACGTGATCGCCAATCGAATAAAGCAGCCGTTACCTTCGTTTTTAAATCTTCCTCTGTCTTGAATGTGTTCCTGACACACACTTTATCAAGCCAACTTTTAAATTCCGGGAACTTTTGTTCAGCTAAATCCACATCTGCCATTATTGCAGCAACGTTTTTCTTTTCCCGTCGAGCTTTTATAATTCTGAAATCTTCTTTTTTATCTTCTGGCCAGTCATAATCAGAATGAACAAAGAATGCCAGCACTTCCTTCCCATTAACCGTTGCTCGTTCACATTCCAGCCAGGCAATACTTTTTTTCTCATCAGTCTCCTGATCATCAGGAATCCAGCCATAGCGGTAAGCGACAATCACCACTAAAACGTCACACTCATCTACCTTATGCATACATTCTGCTAATGGACGGCGAACGCTTCCGGAAGTGAAATATTCCATCATTACAGGATAGAAACTTGCATGAAAAGCTGCCTCTTTTACAGCTTCACGATATGATTCTAAGTCTTCTACAGTTGATGAGATAAATACTCGTGGCATGTTTGGAGATTTTTGTAACATAGTTTAATACCATTTAATGTTCGTTTCTTCTTGAAATTGAGCAACTACATAAGATAGCACTAAAAAGCGATGCTGTTTCCAAATCGGCGACTTGAATTTTGAATCAAGATTACACTGCTGAATTCAAAACGAATACTATCTAATAAATTCACTAAATACATCTCTTTTAAGCTTTATCTTAAATTTTCGGTGTTGGCAATGCAATCGAAATTGCCAACACATCAACTGGTAGCAATGGTTCTACTTCTACCTCTGCGCTTTTCACAGCC
Organism: Promethearchaeota archaeon; assembly: GCA_014729315.1. The sequence continues at coordinate 3,490 of WJKD01000602.1, forward strand.
TTCCTATATTTTTCATACGATAGCAAAAGATTTTGTGATTTCTGGTTAGCAAAATTGTCTACTTCATTTTCCAGTAAATTAATATTATTAAGCGCATTCCCCAGCCAATGCTTTTTATCAGCCTCGGATACATTGCCCGTTGGGACAATTGAATAGAATAGTTCTTCTGCTTTTTCCAATGATAACCATTGATGATCTTCAACATTACCTTCGAATCCGATTATTATCGACTCTTCGGCTAATGAAACATCTCTTATATCTGATTTTTTAAGCAAGAATTTTAGTCGCAGAACCAAGAAAGTAGTTACCTGACTGATGAGGTCAGATCTTATAACGCTGGCACGTGCTGAGATATTTCGATTCCCATTTTCATTCAAAGCATTATCAAAAATATATTCTGCTAGCGTGCTTGTCAAGAAATGATTCCTTGAAATGAGAGAAACATCCTCTTTATTTGGCTGATCAAAAGTGATATGTATATTGCTCATAGAAGCTAATTTTGTGCTTATAACCTGTGGTAATCGATTCATATCAACTTTCCAATGACCGTTTGATTTCGTGAGTGGACTATTTAATCTTTTCAAAGATGATTTGACAAATCTCTCCACAACTTCGGGACTCCCTAATATTGAATCTGCCTTATCTAATTCTTGAGCAACCTCACCTGGTTTTATTCTGTGATGTGCAAATAGCGTCCTGCTGTTTTTCTCTCTTTCGGCTGCCCTTTCCCATTTACGATGAACTTCGTTCACTGTAGGATCATTTTCAAATAGGTCTATCTGCGGCTGGTCTTCTATTCTCCAAAAAAGCGTTTTTAGAACTGCTTCCATTACATTGGCGCTATCCACTGGAAGTGGAACAGATATTCCTAATGATTTATGGATCGATTTTGCCTTCCGCAATAATACATTTAATACTGTACCGTCTATCAAATTGTCTGCACCGTAAAGTATAACAGTCTTAACGATACCAGATATCTGACCAAATCTATCGACTCTTCCTTCTCTTTGCTCCAATCTGTTCGGATTCCATGGTAAATCATAATGCAATACTGCATTAAATTTATCTTGTAAATTTATTCCTTCACTCAAACAATCAGTGGCTACCAGAATTCGGATGGCAGATTTTGAAAGTTCTTCAATTTTAAGTTCTCTTTCTTCTTCCGAAAGCAATCCTGTTACAGCCACAACGTGTAATTTAGGAAATTCGTTGCTCAATCTCTCTTTCAATTCTTCAGCGACATATTCAGCCGTTGCCACAAATCGACAGAAAACAATCGGCTTAAAACCATTTTTTAAAAATAATCTGATTTCTTCTTCGGCTTTGATTATTTTTGAATCATTTTCCCCCTTCAGCCTTTCTGCCCGTTTAGCAAATTCATTAAGCTTTCGTTTTTCATTATCAGTTATACTACCCTGTCTTTCACTTATAATATGTGAAGGAACACCATCCACTATGGATTCCAAATCTGTTGGATCATATAAGTCTGCTGAATAATCTATCTCAATATTTGTTTCTTCGTCACTGGATAAGCGATCAAGTCTTGCCTTGAGTGCCGCTTGTGCAGCTCTGGGACTGGACATCACACAACGGAGCAGCGCTAAAGCAGTCCAGTATCTAACGCGTTTTCTATAAACTTGTTGACTGGGATCTTCGGCAACTAATTCCTGGGCGAATTTATAAACATCACGGAATAAATCTTTGTAAGATTCGGATAACAAATAAGAAACCTCGAAGGAGTCACGCTTTGGGAATTTTGTCTCGATACCCATCCATTGCACGACATCAGCTCTTCTTCTTTGAATGAAATGTTGGGCTAATTTCTCACGAGAACTTTTGTCAATAGATGCTAAATCAAACTTACCAAACACCGGTTTTATCATACCCAACAATGATAAGAATGACGCTTCGACACCGCTATGCGGAGTTGCTGTTACGAAAATCATGTTTTTCGATTGATCGTTTGCCAAAGCTGAAATGAACTCATGTCTTTGTTGCTGTGAGGCTGACTGCCCTACAGGTTTTGCACATCCATGGGCTTCATCAATAATAATCAGGTCAGGTGAATGGATTAAAAAAGAATCTTTTCGTCTCTGAGATTTTACAAAATCAATGCTGCAAATGATATTTGGGTAATATTCAAAAATGCTCAAATTTGCTCTTGGCAGATCTCTTTCAAGTCTTGCTAAAGTGTTTGTCCGCACAATCTTCGCATCAATATTAAATTTATCAGCAAGTTCTTTTTGCCATTGATCACATAGATTTGGGGGACAAAGAACCGCTAGCCTGTTGACAACACTGCTATCTAATAGCTCTCTTGCTATGAGTCCTGCCTCAATTGTTTTGCCGATACCGACATCATCGGCAATTAGCATTCGTACTGGTTCTAACTGCAGCGCCATAAGCAATGGAACGAATTGATATGGTCTGGGGCGAAAAGACAAATGCCCCATTGATCTGAATGGTCCTGCGCCATGTCTTAATAATAATCGAGATGCATCCCGTAATAATTTAGCTGATTCAAAATCTCCGAGATCGTCTACATTTGGCAGTGGGAAAGTTGACGGAGAAATCCCTTCTCCTTCGAGCGGCAAAAATACTGCGCAGGAATCACTCTCGATCCCTGTCAATGGACGAAGATTTAGTATCTCGTCACTATTCGAAGGCATTATTATCCACTCGCGACCTCGAAATTTTACTATTGAACCGACAATAATTTTATTCATTCTGTCACAACTCCAAAAACGTCACTATATCGTTCAACTTGATCTTTTATTGGTTCATCATACCGAATTTTAACAACCCTGAATCCGGAAGATTTTAAATTGTTTCGAATTTGATTATCTTTATCTTTTTGTTCAGGATCATCATGAACTGAACCATCGCAAAATACACAAACATAGCCATCCCTATAAAAGAAATCCGGTTTACAATAATATGCTTCCAGTAATTTTTGTGCTTCGTCAGGCAAACGCCTGCCTTCTCTGAAAAGATGATCCAAAAAATCTTTCTCTAATTGGGATCTGGAATCAGTTTGAGCACGCAATTTTTCATAATGTTGTTTATAGCTTAAATTTTCGTGACCTTTTCGTGTTTTGCTATCCTGTAAATTCAACAGCAATTCCTTTACTAGATGTCTATTCAGTGCTTTGTGGTCGTTTTGATTTTGATAAGATAATAGGCAATGATAACAAGCTCTAACACAATCTGTATCCCTGTCAATTTCTGTTGCGCTATTGAAATGACATATTTCCAAAGCAAGTTTAGCTATGTTCGCAATAGCACCAGCTTCATGAATCAAACGATGCAAAACGCCAACACCACCCTCTGCGGCTTCCCAAAACAAAATACTCCTGTATTCATCTCTCCCAATTCTTTCTGATGCAATTTCACTCTCGTCTATATTGAATGCAGCACATAACCCGCGGTGCAATGCATGTTGGAGGTTTGTGAGTATTTGTTCATTAATGTGCAAATTAACTGCGGCTTTGATCAATAAAATATTCCGAACATCCCTTACAAATGGAAATACTGGATATCGTACATTTTCAACCCCGGCATCCAGGGCAGTATCCTGGTTATCGCCTGCCTGTTTATCCCATATTCCTTGATTCAGATCAAACTTGAATCCAGGGCTCTCCTTTTTTCGCCACCCCAAATTTATTCTCCATAAAATCGCTGAAGGAGCGAAAGCCAAATTAAGCATGGGATTACCAGATTCATCAACTGTTTCGGCACATACTTTTTGGTCTTTTCCATCAACCCGCGAAAATCGGAACTGTGTACTGACCTCAAATCCTTTACGCAATCGCTCTTCTTCATTGCAATTGATTTTTTCCCAAGGCTGCGTCGCGACTGATGTCATCTCAAATAAATGTTCAAAATATTCGCTGTTTTCTCCATCCAATGAATTTTTGCAGTTCAAGCAGTTATCCAATTTAATATCATTGGAGCCATGGATATAGCCACAAGCCCTGCATACCTTTGCCTGAGAAAATCGGGATTCTATCTCTCCGGGAGGTAAAATACTTTTGACGACGCGATATTTTCTTCCTTCATGATATATAATATTGCGTGGTCCGTATTCATTTAGTGCCAAAAATCGTCCGCGAGATAAGAAGATGCCTTCTGTTTCTCCAGGGATATAAGCCCTCAGAGGCAATCTGGGGAAGTTGTATCCCGGTAGAAAATCTTCGCTCGCCAAATACCGATAAGGATAAAAATCGGAGTCTTCAAACTTTTTGGTTTGATTGCAAAGAAGCTCTTTTTGGTGTCGGGCTTCACGTTCTGCGCGTTCAGCTTTTCTTACCTCTTGATAACTTAGCCGGAGTTGAGCAGATTCTCTGATTGTACGTTGCGCTTCTTCCAGTTGTCTATCAGCGCTCCTGTATAAATCTCTCCAACGATCGAATGATCGATCAAAAAGCTCGGGGACTTTGCGGATGGTCGATATCAACCACTCATCTGAATACCACATCGATTCATTTAATTCCAATGCAATTTGTTTGAGCACTTTTCTGGATATATCTAAACATAGCAAAATTTTATTTTCAGACAACTGTATCTGGTGTTTTATATTAGGATTGAGTGGAAGGTCAGGATTGCTTAAATCTAAAATATCAGCGATACTATTTTTTAAGTTAATATTTACAACTGACAGCCAAATTGAATGAATATGCGATTCTATCAGTTCTCTGTTTGATAACTCTAATCTGGTTGGGATGACTTTACCAGCGACCATATCATTTCGCTTATTAAAAAAATACTGATCATGACCACTTCCCATAGAACAGTAAGTTGAAATGAATGCAGGTTGCCCTGCACGTCCGGCGCGTCCGCTTCGTTGTGCGTAATTTGCTGGTGTCGGCGGAACGTTTCGCATATTTACAGAAACCAGATCGGAAATATCGATGCCCAACTCCATGGTTGGCGAGCAAAAAAGAGTCGACAAATTTCCCTGACGAAATAATTGTTCGCGCTTTTCACGATCATCCTGTTTGGTTTGACCTGTGTGTTCTCGACTTTCGAACATATAGAGTTTATGTGCGTTATTTTTATAAAAATTAGTGAAGTATTCGTTTACATTCTTAATACGCGATTCAAGGTTACTATTCTTTAAAAATATATTGCGCACCTGATCAATGATATCGCTAAATCCACTCCCCTTTTTCCATTGCAAGGTTATTACATTCAATTGAACACGAAAATCAGCATCAGCCCTTTCGACATGTAGATACCCCCCAGAATACAGAATATCAATAAATCTATTGATAAATTCTTCGTATTCATCAGTTGATAAATTTGTTTCCAAAAATTGCCAGGCGCGTTTTGATCTTAAATAGCGACCAACTAAACTTGTCGTTGCAAGGCTGAATTTACCTTTCATCGATTTTCCATATCGGAACCACTCGCTTTCCTCAAGAATCTCATTGTCATCAAAGCACCACGCGTCATTAAGAGTTTCATTAACTTTCCGCTTCAATGTTTCTTGATAAGCGCCCTTAAGGCATTGTACATTTAACGCAAGAGATCGGCGCAGGTGATCTAAAAAAACTTTCGCTACCTCAAAGCGCATGTCAGCGTCTGCTTGCGCCAATACACTATTACCTTGCCATAATTCATCGTCTTTGCAAAGTTCCTCTAGACCCTCGTATGCGATATTTAGTAGCCCGCACTGCTCTAAATTTGGTTGCACAATCCGCCAGCCTCGCCTTAAATCACGGTACAAGTTATATTCAATAAGCGCTGTGAACGCCTCTCTGTTTTTTCTGGGCATGATACCGCTTTGACTCGGATTCTTCGCATAGATCTCGCTTGGCAAATTTAAAGCGTCGACAACTGTACTTGCTACAGTGTCATGGCTGAGGTAGCCGTTTTCAGGTAATGCTTTATAAATACCGTTTCTGATCAGCGCTACCTGTATAAAGTCATTGAAGTGTCCTGATTGCAGAGATGCATCCTGGCGGTTGTCTGTGAAACTTAATATTTTCCGTGCATCTGCAGGCACATCTCTTTCGTGCATCAATTCTTTCACAGTTGTCAAGGCAAGCAATGTCGTTGCAGTGCTTCGACCTTCACTTGATAACCGGGACAATTTTTTGAATTCACTTGTCCGTTTATCGTACACAGCGCCACAGGACGGACAAATCAGTAGCGGTAGCTTAATAAACCAGCCTGGTAAGGTATCATTTTGAGGAGCATTAAAAACTGAACCATCGGGGGATATATATACTTTTTTAGGAATAAAATCGCGATACCGAGGTACTATCGACCTTCCTTTTTTGGTTTCGCGAAACCAATTATCCGGTAATTCTTCAAGTCGTTCATCACTCCATACCGAATCTTCGCCATCTTCCAATAATATATAACCTTCAATTAAATTCTTGTTGCTTTGAGCTTCGGTATCGTACCAGGTTCTGGGTTCAACTGTATTTTTATTTATCGACAGTGTCACCTGGTAATATTCCTGACCACACTCTCGACAAAACGAAAGAGGCACAAACAATCGTTCTTCACCATCACTGGAATGTGCAAACAACTGCCCGGTCAGTGTAAATTGTCTCTCAGACAAAGCTTCCATCGTGGCGTAAACACTATCACCCTGCGAAATGAACTGATGAAGGCGAAGCGCATATATAGGAGAGCCATCAGAATTGTGTAGCTCACTGCCTTTTTGCAAATAAATGGCAATTTTATCATTACAGATTTCTTCTTCGACACCGGTGAGTTCGGATAAAAGTTTTGAACCTTGTTTCAGTGTTATCGGAGTTCGTCTTTTCAAAAAACCTTCCCGGTCTTCGATTCCGAAATTATCCTCAATCCATTTAGCTAATGGATTTTGTAAAAAATTTGCAGCATTGGATGGTACATCTTCTTGTAAAATCTCGATAAGAGCCTGACGCGTCGGTTCATTCTCCTTTGGAAACGAACTCTTTATTTTTTCATCGATTACGTTTTCAATAGGAATATCAACCCCAAATATTTTGCTTGCGACTTCGGCAGCAGTCTTGCGTTCTTCATCACGAGTATTTCCGGTTGCCATTGTGGCACTGGTCCCGATGCACAACAATTTATCATTTCCACAACGTTGTCTTACCCGGCGAATAAGCATAGCAACATCCGCTCCCCGCCTGCCGGTGTAAGTGTGCAATTCATCAAATACCAAGATCTCCAGATTAGAAAGAGTGCTTTCAAGAAAAATTCTTTCCTGGGGTCGGGACATCATCAATTCGAGCATGACATAATTCGTTAACAAAATATGGGGTGGATGTTGCTGCAAGATTTCCCGGCGGTTTTGGTCCTCTTGACCTGTATAGCGAGCAAACCGAATGTAATTAGGATTTTCGCCCAGATTATTCAATAGATTGGCTATCGCAATCTCCTGTGAATTAATGAGTGCATTCATAGGGTAAACAATGAGGGCACGTACTTTCTCCGGGGAAGGATCGTTTTTCAAAATATGATCAATGATAGGAATAAGATACGTCAGACTCTTACCTGAACCAGTGCCGGTCGTTAGCAGGTAAGATTCTTTTCGCGCAGCAGTATGGATAGCCTCCTCCTGGTGTTTGTACAATCGAAAGGAATCGCCATCATTGTTCCGAAAAATTTGCCGACACATCGGGTGCAGAACCTTATCATCTACCAGGTCTGCAACTGATCTGCCCATCTGATAAGAAGGACTCAATTGCACAAGAGCATCAGGCCAAAGCAAACCACGCCTGAGCTCAGTTTGTAC
>WJKD01000603.1 GCA_014729315.1 Promethearchaeota archaeon
GTTCCAGATTGTCAAAGGCTGCTTTGAAAAATGAAAGGATTCTTGCTTTTACTTCTTCGGGATTATAATTATCAAATGTCTTTTCAATAAATTTAATTGGATCTTCTTTAGAAAGATGCGAAATTTTATTTTTTAAAGATGGGAGCCAAGGATAATGATAAAGTAATTCCAATCTAATATCTACGGGCTCCATGGATTCCAACCTTCTTTTTATAAGAGAAATTATCGTTTATTCCATAAACATGGACTTATTATATTAATATAATAAGAGAATACGAATTTTCTAAAGGTTTAATAAAATGCTAAGAAAAATAATTCAAAATTCGTCCATATCGTCGTCGTAATCTTCGTCGTCAAACTCAGCTTCTTCGACTCGTGGCGCTAAGAAATAAAATAATTCGCCACCTTCTAGCAAACTGAATATCATCTTCAATGGATGATCGGTTCGGAGGGAAATTTCCAATTTTTCAGTTATCGACGCAATTTTAAGAATTGCTTTTAGAAAAGTTAAAGAATACGCTCCCGTACTCGTTCCACTGATGTTTTTATCTAAAAGTTCGTCTAATCCAAGTTCATAATTCATTTCTCCTATTTGTCCATTTGAACTAAAGACTAATCCTTGATCTTCAACCGACTTAATATTAAGTATTTCTGAATATATTTCAGCGTCTTTAATTGCCTCAACAAGAAAGTCCGGATCAATTATCCATTTAGAAGGATACTCGATATTTAACAAATTATCCATAGGAATTTCTTCAATTTCTATATCTAAGAGCGCTAAACTAAAGGTTCGCGTACGAGAGGCTCCCTCTCGTTTCATTTTAATTTTAATCTTTTGATCCTTTTCGTTAAAATCAATTTCAACCGAATCATCAGAACCGCTTCTTTTTAAGATCTTATCTAAATCGTCTAAGTTTAATCCGACTGTTGATTCTTTTTCGCAATTGTATTCGTCAAAGTTTTCCGCTTTAATTGTAAGTTTAAGAAGGCAAATTCTACTTGGATCCATTGCTGAAATCGTAAACTCTTCGGGAGTCACTTTGAATTCAGTTTCGTCGATAATACTTGAAAGAGTTTCCACAATACCTTTTAAAATTCTATTATTTTCTAATTTTATAGTAAAACTCATAATGTACAAACACTTTTGATGAAAAAATATTGTATATAAATATAAATTATGTTAATATTGATTTACTGTTATTTTTTATAAAATTTAATATTAGTCTTTTAATAAGTAACATTTTGAACTAATTAAAGATTAAGATAAATATATTTATACTCTCTTAATTTCTTGAATTATGAATAAAGAATTACTTTTGCTTAAAGTTTTACTTACAACAATATTATTCATTAATATAATTCTATGAATTGCAAGTGGGTAATAAAAAAACAATGTGAAGTTTATGGAAAATCCTTACGCAAAGCAAAAAATAATAGAAGATGTTACAACTGAGGACACTCGCGTCCAAATTACAGGATATGTAAAATCTATTGAGCAGAATTCTATTGTGTTAGATGACACCACGGGTAATATAGAGGTTGATGTTGAAAATGTGGATTTTCAGTTTAAAACAGACGATTTAATTAATGTAATCGGGGAATTAACTATTAATGTGAAAGGTCAGAAGATCCTTATAGCAGAGATCGTTCAAAATATGGAGAAGTTAAATTTCAAATATTATCTGAAATTATATCATGTAAAAAAGGATCTTATCGAGTAAAAAATAAGATGGTTGAATTCTGTCCAGAATGTTCTAATCTTTTACGAAAACAAACGCGAGATTCTAAAGTATTTCTTGTGTGTAGATGCGGATATGAAAGGGAAATTAAGACTGACACAGTTGAGAAACAGAAAAAAGCGCAAAAAAAGAAAGAAGAACTAGATAAAAAACTCATCGTTGTCAAGGAAGAGGATAAAATTTCTGTTCACCCACTGGTCACCAAAATATGTCCTAAATGTGGACATAATGAGGCTGAGGCGTGGCAAGAACAAACTAGAAGCGCTGACGAACCGAGTACGAGTTTTTTCAGATGTGTCAAATGTAGGTACACTTGGCGGGAATATTAAACGTTTATAAATAAAAAAAAGAAATAATATACTCATATGTAAATAAATTCGTAAAAGACCCGTTTCACGAATTTTATTCTGTCTATTTTTGAACTTAATATTCTTTGAAATAAAATTTCAAATTAGAAATTGAATGCAAAATTCAAATTTCAACTAAAAATAGCGATTATAATTACGAAAGAACTTCGAGAATCTTTGTCAGGATGCGGGCTTTTCCTCCCGTTGATTGTAGTAATACTTTTCCGCATACTAAACACTTCACATCAGTAGCAGAACATCCAAAAATAATTTGTTGATTTCCGCAATTTAAACATTTAACCCTTAAAAATCTACTTTTTGGTTGAGGAACCAATTCTTTTGATTTGACCATGATTTTTTATCCTTTTAGATAATTATACTTCCTGTAATTCAAATTTTTTTACTCGATAAGCTTTCCCATAATGTTTCTTTCCACATTCTGTACATTCTAGAATTGGAAGTGTTTTTTTGTTTATTTTCGCATTTTTATGGAATATTTCTTTCGGAAAAGACCCGTATCCTTTCTTTTTTCTATCTACTCTCCGTCTTCCCTGATTTAACTTTCTTTCCTTGCTTTTCTTATAAATTGAAACCGAATGAGTAGTGTGATGACGACAATTAGGGCAATATCTATTAATCGTTTTAGGAAACTTCATCGTAATTTGCTCTTTTTTTCTAAGATTAAGATCTTAAGTGAAGTATAAATTTTAAATTTTTTGAGTTCGAATACCCCAAAGGATAAATATCACAACAGAAAATAAGTCATTACCTTCCGAATAAATTTTAGCATATTTTTATTAAAAATTTCTTTGAGGATAAAACTTAGAAAATTACTATGAAAACTGAAAAGGATATTAATAAAACATATTATAAAAAATAATTTTTCTACAAGGAAATCTATAATTATTAAGAATAATTGTTTAAGAGTGGTTTAATAAAAAATAATTTAAACCAATTTAACAATAATCATCTTAAAAATTATAATTCACGAGTGAAATTGAAGTTTAAAGAGAAATTTAGCGATGGAATAATAAGTGCCAGAAGTTTTGATCGAGAAGATTTAGAGTATATTCTAAAAAAAGGCAAGGAAATGCTCAATGTTAAAAATTCGAATATACTTAAAGGAAAAATACTAGCTACTCTTTTTTTTGAACCGTCTACTAGAACGCGTCTTAGTTTCGAATCGGCGATGTATCGTTTAGGGGGAAATGTAATAGGATTTCAATCAGGAGAAGTTTCTTCCATTAAAAAAGGAGAAAGTCTAGCTGACACCATAAGAACGGTTGAGAATTATTGTGATTGTATTGTTTTGAGACACCGATTAGAGGGAGCAGCAAAGCTGGCTGCGAAATTCGCTAGCATACCGATCATCAATGCTGGTTCGGGAAGTGGTGAGCATCCGACTCAAGCTTTATTGGATTTACTTACAATAAAACAAGAATGCAAATCATTAGACGGAATTAATATTGGTATTATGGGAGATCTCAAATATGGCAGAACCGTTCATTCACTGTCTATATTATTGTCAAATTTTGATATTAATATCTATTTTATAAGTCCAGCTGAATTAAAGATGAGACAAAGATATAAAGAAGTCTTAAGAGAGCGAGAAGCAAAATTCAAGGAAGTGACTAATTATAGAAATTTATTAGACCATCTGGATGTATTATATATGACGAGAATCCAAAAAGAAAGATTCGTAGATGTCGAAGAATACGAACGTGTTAAGAATTTTTACATTTTTAAAAGAAATGATCTGAAAATCGCTAAGGAAAATTTCAAGTTAATGCATCCTCTTCCAAGAATCAACGAGATTTCACCCGAAGTGGATGTTCACAACGATAAAGCAATATATTTCAAACAAACATATTATGGACTAAAAATGCGCCAAGCAATTCTTTCAGAATTATTAACTGATTGAATTGCCTATTGTGTAAGCGTTTAAATCATACTTTTGAAGTGCCCTTATTGGATTCTTTAAATTTTTCTCTTCTTTTACCTTGTATAAAGTCCCTCCATCAATAATTTCTTCAAATTGTTTGAATAGCATGATTTTTTCATTTAGAGAAAGATTGCTTCCGTTGCTGAATAATTGTGAAGGGTAATGTTTATAAGAGAGATTTCTGGTTGACCCTTTTCTAAATGCATTCTGTAAATGATATTTAAAATGAGGTTGACTAAGAATATAATTAGCATTCTCAGTTCGATTTTTTTCAGTGATTTGAGTTTTTAGATATTTAATTATTTTTAAAGCGAACTTTCTACTGGATTACACTCTTTCGAGTTCTATATCGCAATGTGTTTTAATAGATTCTGATAACCCGAAAAAACTTATTGATTTTAACGATTCTTTGATCATTTTGAAACTGTTTTCGAAATTCAACCTAGAGATTAAAGAATTCCACTCATGTATTTTTTTTAATCTATTATTTATTAGTTTAGTCTTAATTGAGAAGAATTCAAATACTGAATTTAACCGATTTTCCAATAAGTCAAAAAAGAGATCATCGTTTTGTTTGGCTTTAAGAGCAATCGAATGTAAATTTATCAAGATTTTATCTAATAACAGCTGATTTCTGTTAGGGTTGTTCTTAGAGTTTGAATTACCCATTCTATTAATAGATGCATTAATTATATGCGATTTCTGGCTATTGTAGTAAACCATGTTGTCGTTTATTGCTTTTAGCAAACTCAATTTCTCCACTAAGTCTTGATTTGAGGTGGTTTTATTGAAAATTGATTGATCAGTAAGTAAAAGCGGTGGTTTTAAGTTTGGATGTTTTATTTTCCATTTATTTATCATAGTGTAAAACTCTAGATCTTTATTTAACCGATTTTCTTCATATTGCTTAGAATTCTCCGATGCAGTGAAGTTAAATTGTAAAGTAAATGGATTGATTTGGGAAGAACTTTTGTCATACGGACAGAAAAAATTTAAAATTAATAATTCTAAAAAATTTCTATATTTTTTTGGTTTCAAAGAATGAAGAATTGAAAGATAATTAATGTTAAAATTTCCAATTACCATATCTTCAGAGATATAATATTTCAGCATTCTCAGAAAACTAAGGTTTTGAAATATTTGCTTCATTAAATCGTAGTAAGTGGAACCTTGCTTAATATCAATATCTAAGTTTGGGGTGACATAAATGCTTAATGGTTTTAAAGCCCAATAATTCAAATTGAGCAAACAAATATCTCCCGATAAATACAAATCGGCAAGATCGTTTGGTAATAAATTTAATAATAAAAATTGTTCTGACACATCCGAACCAAACGAAGTTATCAGATTTAAAGGTATTAAATCGCTTTCAAAAAGTTTTCGTGCTTCAAATGGTGGAGTTCCTAATCGCGTGAGTCTATGTCGAACTTTTTCGAGACCGTTTTCCAATAATATAGAATTAATATACTCTCTCATTAAA
>WJKD01000604.1 GCA_014729315.1 Promethearchaeota archaeon
ACTTCATGTATTTTACCGTTTGAGGCGCTTTTTTTTACCCGCTTGCTGCGCACTCATAAAATAAAATAGCATCCATCTCCAACGATGCACTCCGTCGATTAAATCAGTCTTTTCTTTTAGTTTGTTTTTTTAATACGTTCCTTTGCCTCTGTACTGTTATATAGGAGCCTTGCCCTGTAGAGCTTTCTTCTGTCTTCGTGCTTTGCATCGGGTCGGGTGGGTGGATCGTGTGGTGAGATTAAAAAAAGGCAGCGTCAGTGCAGTCGAACACAAAGGGAGCTTCACAGGCGGGAGCGGGAAAGATTCAAGATTTACTGAAAACTTTTTTTATCTTCCATATCAGCATCGGGCGGAGTGGGTGGATCGGGAGGTGAGATCAGAAGAAAGCGGCACAGGGCACGGCGACGATGCACTGGATGTGTGAATGTTTTTGACTTATAGACCGGGGTTGGGGAAATGGAGAGAAGCCAACGAGAGGCGGCGGGACTGCGGGTGGGTAGAGCGAGGGGACGGGTGTGGCAGATGGGAGAGCGGACAACCGAAGGGGTTGGGTTGTGAAGTGTTGGGGGCTACCTTATGTGCCGCCGAACGATCCTGAACGTAATTTCCCTGATTGAGCGCATTGTACTGGCATTATTCGGGGGTGGTTAAATTAAACGATATTTAATATATATATCCTGACTTTTCTTAGTCCCTAAAAAGAAAGTCATTTGCGGTTTATCCTGCTTTTCCGGCTACCTAAAAAAAGGAAAAATGCATGTTTTTAAATGTATTATAGAGAAACGCAGTTACACCGCAGTTACTACGATTTTTCAGTTTAGATAGAAAAAGAAAAGCTAACCAGGCGGGAGGCTGAGGCGATGTTCATGCGAACTTATGAACTACGCCTCTAACGGAAAAAATTCTTCCTTGCACTGCTTTCGTATTTTTCCGTTTGTGGCGTTTCGGCGGACCATAAAACAAAATATAGCACCACTGAATATTCCACGCTTTAACCAGTAAAACAATCTTGCGTGTCGGCATTCGTTGTTTTACTGGCTTAAGGCGTACTTTCGATTCACCTGATGACGAGAGAAAATCAACGTTCACTTTTACAGAAACCAAAGAGCGCTATAGAGGTCAACATCTTCTCGCTCGGCTTTCGTGTTGACCTCTTTTGCGCTCAGGTGATCCTCTCCCCTTTCCAGAACGCATCATAACCTGCTGCGCTTTGACCAGCAGGGCTTTCGTGTTGGCTTGCCATGACTGCTGGTCAATGCGCACCTGCACGGAGTGGATAAAGACAGAATCTAACTGCCTATTCCATCGCATAAGCCATTAAATGCCGGAATATTCTTCCCGCTTTGCAATCGTATTTCCGGCGTTCATGGCGGAAGGCTTCTGGATTAATCTGCCATCGATTAACTTAAAATCCTTGAGACCATGAAAAAAACGTTCGGCTTTGGATGTAGACCAATGCTTCCTGATGTGGAATTGACGGGGCGCAAATGGAGGTCAAATTCTTCTCGCTGAGCAATCGTATTGACCTCCATTGCGCATTATAAACTGAATGAATCGTCTCATCACCTTTACGTAGCTTTTTCTGTTTCTTCATTAGATTTTTTAATGACAAATTCCGCCATTATAATTTTACCGGTAGACTAGCTTAATATATTCGCTTTTTCTTTTTGGGTGTTGTGTGGCCTTTTATTTTTCTTCTTGGTGGCGCCTTTATCAGTATTTGATAAAGGCGGCTCCCATTCACTATATTGATTCTTGCAAAATCCAAATTCTGCAATTTGCGGAATTTGACTAAGTGTCGAATTTAAAATTTTTGGTAAATTGGACAAATTGTCCAATTTGAAAACTCCGGCAATTGTGAAAAATTCAAAACGTGCAGATCCGCACGATTTGAAAACTTTTTAGCAAAATTCAAAGTCAACAAATTGTTGAATTTAGAAAAAATATTCATCATTACATTTAGACAAAAAACGAACTGCCGTAGATACTATATATTGACATTTCACTAATAACGCCATTTAAACAACCTGTTCACAATTTATGCAGAGCTTGAAAATTGTGTGAATGAACTACACTCAAAGAAACCTTCAATATACTACAGCCTTTGGCAACATTTGCCAAAGGCTGAGAATCTTTGGCTTTTTGTAAATTATTTATATAGTATTCTTTACCTTTTCCCGGACTCATCATAACATGCTGCGCTTCATTTGCGAACAGTTTTGAGACAGGTATAATTTTATGTAATTTGATGCGTTTATGGAATGGTTAATTTTAATGAAACGGACAGAACTGAAACACAAGTGAACACAATCAAAATAAAAAGATGGCAAAAGTTGTACAAAAGCTGCAACGATTTTCCGGTTTAAAGATTGCAATTTATTGTGGAAAATATTGGAAATAATCCGGCGTAATAGAGGTCAAAATCTTACCTGTAGGGCATTCGTTTTGACGTCTATCGAATATATTTTACAAGAAAGTTTTCGGGCTAAAATTTTAAGGGCTGCAATAATACGATTTTGTAAGCTAACCAATTTAAGAATTTGATAAGCTAAGTGCCAAGTTTATTTATATTTTATCCATAAAAAAGTTAAAACGTTAGACAGCTTAATATAAGGAATGTTCCATAAAAATAACATTATATAGATAGAAATTTCTTGCATTCGATGATTTTAGTTCTTAACATTCATAAGATTGAAACTGTAAATACTTTATGAATATTGATTTTACATTAGAATATTATTGGAAGGCGCAGCTATGAGCTCATCAATTTCATATTACAACAGATCGCCACGAATATTAGCAAAAGATTTATATAATTTATGTTCAAGTAGAGATAGTATCGAAAGTGATTTCCAGAGAAATTTTAACGGTATTAAAATAACAAACAAAACATTAAATATAAAGCAGCGTGGAAAAAATGGTTGACCAAAAGAAGATTCAATTTGAGTGTTCAAAATGTCATACAAAATATAATGCATTGGCTAAACAAGCAGGCAAAGTGGGATCATGCAAAAAATGTGGTACGAAAATAGTAGTTCCTAATCTCGAACCAGATTATTCAGATCAGGATTTAGATGATCATTATAAAATTGAGTCCTACGCAACAAAAATTGGTGGGCAAGTATTTGCCATTGTTTATGAAAATACTAAAAGTTGGGTTGATGAATTCAAAATGCTAATGAAAAGAAAAATTGCTCAGTCAGCTATTGATATGATGGTTTTAGAGAGTGTATATTTAGGGCATTTTATTTCGCTGCAAAAAATTGAGCCTATTTTATCCAAAGAAGAAAACAATCTATTTGAAATTAATTTCAAAGAAGTTATGATCGTTGCTCTGAGTGCATATTTCAACTCGCCTTATAAAGAAAAAGATTTGATTAAACATAACGAACTGATCAAAGAATTATATCATGAATTTTTAGATGATAGAATATCGGCTTTCAATAACACAAATATTACAACGGTTAATATGTTTAAAAACTTGTTAGTGCATAATGCCTTTAATAACAACAATTATGTTGATATAAAATTTATGGAAATGAAGTTTAAAAATAAATTAAGAATTAAGCTCGCTTATTTTTTTAATAATCTTGCTGATGATTCTGATTCGAATATTGATAAATCGGCATATTTCGATATACGACTTTTAGATAGTTTTATATTAAACGTTTGGAATTCAATAATGAGTATTGATATTAAGAAGATATCTTCAGAGATTTCAAATTGATTGTAAGATATTGTAAACTATAGTATAATCATTAGGGCTGTTAAAATAAAATGAAAGAATTAATATTTCAAATAACCGCAGCTTTGATACCAGCAATATTAATTGCATTATTAACATCATATTTGACTGTAAGATTATCAATAAAACAATTTTATTCTCAAAAGTGGTGGGAAAAGAAAGCAGAAATGTATTCAAAAATTATTGAGTACCTATCATATTTGGAAGTCGAATATAATAATGTACTTGGACTTTATTTAGATATCGATGATAATTTTAGAAATGATAATGATTTTAAAGCAAAATGCCATGAATCATACAAATTTCTTCAATTATTAGTCGCACAAGGAACTTTTATTGTTACAAATGAAACTGTGAAGGTACTAAAAGAGAATCTAAAGCTGATTGATAAATTTGAAAATCATCTGGATGAAGTAAAATGCGTATCTGGAAGCGACGGAAATGCCATTAAAATGTTAAAGGATATTATTGAAAACATAAAAGATGGAATCGATGAAATTCGAGGACAAGCCAAACACGATTTAAATGTAAAATAATAATTATAAGGAAGATTGTCTCCAGAATTTATTTTAGCAAGACATATATAATTACTTTGCTTTACCAGAGTAATCCTGTATTGCTCGATTGCCAATCGTATTTGCAGCGAAAACAAATTTAAGGTATCTTGAAAACCTTCCATTTCTCTTGACTGTTTTAGCAAGTATAAAGAAACTATAGAAATGGTTATTGTAGTTGCGTAAAAGGAGTAAGCAAAATGTCAATTCAAGAAGTCATACTTGAACCTGATAAAAATCCGGACTATTTTGATATCTTGCGACAATACAACGAATTGATGGATATATGGAATAAATGTAATAATGAAATTATTGGTTTTAAAATACCCAAAATATGGTTAGTTAAAACAAAGAAAAAGATTATCAAAATTGGCCTGAAATGCAAGAAATTACAGGACGATTTTCTGCAATGGAATATTAAAGCGACCAATTTTGCTATGGAGCCACACTATTTTATGGAAGAATCTAAAGAAAATAAGGAATTAGTTTATTTACATTTTACAAATAATTTACGTTATTCCATCAATTACATGAATAACTTGATGACACTGTTAACAGAAAATTATAATAAAAAATTTGTGCAAATAGATGAACAGCGTAATTTTAATATTGCAATAACGGCTTTCCTTATCGGATTAGTCAGTTTTATTGTGGCAGTGTATTCTTTGTACAATCAACCAAATTTAGAGAAAAAGTTTGACACAATTGGTGCCAAAATGAATTTAAAGAAAATAGAATCAAGAATAGGAATATTGGATAGTATGGCAAACGCAAATAGTGAGAAACTTAATTATATTAAGAGCGAGTTGGACAGTCTTTCAAAAACAGAATCAACAATTAGTAAGTCCAGCAGGATTAAATAACATAATTGATAGCGCACACTATTACAATGGACGAGCCATACAATATAGGACAATTTTTTAAATGCTTTGCCTTTCAATCGTATTTCCCGTATTTATGGCGTTAAGTTTTTGACCACAACTCACCAGCGGATTTGAAACATAAAGTTGACCAAAGTTATACAGAAGCTGCAGCAATTGTAAACATTTAAGATTTAAATTATTGTGGAAAATAGTGGAAATAATGCAGTGCAATAGACGTCAAAATCTTACCTGCCGGGCAATCGTTTTGACGTCTATTGCGCATAGGTTGCCGGATTAAATTGCGCCGTCGTTTCAATGCGCTTTCCACTTAATTCGATAATGTTGCATTTTAAATATAGTAGAATTTAGTAGACAATATTCACTTGCTAAAAAGGGCTAAAAAGTAAAACGAATTGTCGGCTTCTGCAAATAATTAATTTTTAATGTTGACATATTTAAATGAATTTCATATATTTTGCTATACTTTCCTACATGATTTCATTTC
>WJKD01000605.1 GCA_014729315.1 Promethearchaeota archaeon
ATATTCTGGACCTGAGCCGGAGAGGACTTTTTGAAATGGATGCGTCGAGTGTCTGGTGGAAGTTCAGTTGGAAAGATGGGGATGTTGAATTGGCGTCTATAGGCGGAAAAATTGTGCGGGAGTCTGGTATGGCGAGGGGAATCGAGTTTTTCTATACTGTAACGGATGGTGTGACCGGTGCATCGGAAAGGGTTCATTATGAAGTACCGGTGGTATCGACGCCATGCAATTATGGCGGCAGGCGCTGGTGGTTTGTTTGTAATCTGCAGCGAAATGGCAGGGAATGTAACAGACGCTGCCGGATTCTTTATCTGCCTGGCAGGAATAAATATTTCGGCTGCCGGGAATCTTATGAATTGACTTATGAAAGCCGGCAGCGTCACCGAGAGAAGTTTTACGAGACGTTCGAAAAGCCTTATGCAAAATGGCAGCGTACTTTCAGGAAATTCATGAGCGCCAGGTCGCCGGAACGTGTGATGCAGCTCAAAGATGAAATGGACCGGCTGATGGCAATCATACATGGTAAAGATAGTTTTTTGAATTTCAGGTATAAGTAAATTATTTTCTTAAAAATATTGATGCTGAATAATGAGGAGAAGTAAAATGATTACTAAGACGGAATTGCGAGAGATTGTAACCATTTATGAACCGTTCGAGGAGGAAAAAAATGCTTAAATTTGATGTTAAAAAAGAAATTCAATTACGCAAGGTATCTGATATAATTTTAGAAGAAGAATTTTACGCACGCTTTGAGCCGGATCAGAACTTAATTAATCAATATGAAGAAAATATCGAAGCTATTTTATTAAATAAAAATGGCGGTCTGATTCAAATTTCTGAAAACAATATTTTAATTGATGGTTATCATCGTTTGAAGGCAATCGAAAGAGTACACGGAAAAGATTATGAATTTGATTGCCTTGTTCATTTAACAGATAATACGGATTATATCGAACTTGAATCTTATGCGGCGAATCCGAAACATGGTAAGCGGAATAGCAAAAAGGAAATAATCAGAAATATCCAAAGGCTTTATGCAAAAGGACATTCACAAGAAACAATAATGCAGCGTTTATCTATCGCCAAAAGTATTTTTTATGAAGCTACTAAAAAGCAGCGTGAAGGAGACAAAGAAGAGCTTGAAAGACGAGCAATAGAAATGTACCTGCGCGCTTGGAATACGCAAAAAAGTATTGCGAATGAGTTAGGTGTTTCGGAAGGATATATTAATAAAATCCTCACAAATTCCACAAATGGAAAATATGAGGATAAATTCTGGAATTTATCAATTGAAGATTCAAATTACAGCAAGTGTAAACCATTTCGATATAACATTTGGAATCTTGACAAAACGGATAAAGAAACCAGTCATTTCGGACATTTTCCGGTCGTCTTTATGGAAAATGTTTTGTTGTATCACACAGATCCATTAGATATTATTTTCGATCCCTTTGCAGGTGATGGGATTACCATTGATGCATGTAAAAGTATGTTTCGCCGTTATTATTGTTCGGATAGAATTGTTAAACCGGGACGTGAAAAAGATATAAAAGAATGGGACGTTATTAACGGCTTACCTGATGATTTACCCAAACCCAGATTAGCATTTTTGGACCCACCTTATTGGAAACAAGCAGAAAATAAATATTCAGACTCGGAAAATGATTTAGGAAATATGTCATTAGCTGATTTCAATGGCGCTATGAATAAATTATTGGACGCCTTGAAATCCAGAAAAGTTGAATATATAGCGGTTGTTATCCGGCCAACTCAATACGAAAATGATTTCGTTTTTGTAGATCATATTTTTGATTTTCATGATATGATAAAAGATCAATATGAGATTGAGATGAGGTACATTTTGCCCGATTCGAAACAGCAGTATTTGCCGCAAATGGTAGAAAAGGCGAGAGAGAAGAATGTTTGTTTAGTCTTGAATAGAGATCTGGTGGTCTGGAAATTAGATAAAAATTAGTTTAAGTATTTAAATTGATATGGATTAATAAACTACTAAAATTAAAATGGAGACTGTTACCATGGATAAAAGTTTGAAGCGAAGTACGTTTGAGACGAGCCGGGAGATGGATATGTCGAAAAAGAATTAAACATTGTTCGCAGAAAAAAAGGTATTACATTGACGATAATAGTAAGTAGTTATATAATGATGATAAATGTTAATTGTAATAATTGAACAGGAGGTTCTAATGGAAAAGGAAGCGGTTCGTATTCTTGGTGAGATGCTGGCGA
>WJKD01000606.1 GCA_014729315.1 Promethearchaeota archaeon
GATTTAAATAATTTGGAAAAATACGATGAAATTGAATCTATCGATGAAGCTGCAGAAACTTTAGACCATTCATTGGAATTAGCCTCTCAGAATTCTGAGATTATTGATTCCAGGACAGAATTTTGGGGTCATTGTTCGAACCTTCAAGCATGGTGGGAAAATGCATATGATACACGGATCTTACACAGAAACTTGGCATTTCCATTGTTGCGAAAACTTGCAGAAGCGGGGGATCAGCAAGCAAAACATGTTTTTAAGGAGGAGATTGCCAGAAGGTTTGACTCTGGATATCCAAATGTAGTTCTTTATCTTCTGGAAGATGGATATTTAAATTATTTGAGTAGAATAGAGTTAGACTCTTTAGAGCTTGAGGCAATTGAGTATAAAAGCGTTGATTTTTGGGAGAAAATCGCTAATCTTTATTTTTCTCAAGGATTAGTGGAAAAAACAAAAATCGCAATTGGAAAAATTCTTATGATTAATCCTCATTACAGACTTTCTAAGAAAGCATTTTCTCAAATCAAGGAATAAAATGCAAGGATGAGTATTTTTATTCACCATACTTGTGCTTCATAAAACACATTCATTACCTTGTTCTTAGAGAAGATATTTACTAATTTTTTAGTATGATTAGCCTTTATTTATAAATGATCTCCAAATCATAAATCTTTAATTTTTTGTTAAATTAAAATAAAATAACAAATAACAATTCAATTTCTAATAGTAAATTTTGAATAGAAATAAATTATAATAAAGAAAAACAAGAAACGTGAGTAAAATGTCACAAGTTCCTATTTTAATCCTTCGTGAAGGTACGGAGGATGTGAAAAAACGAGAAGCGCGAAGACAAAACATAAACGCAATGATGGCGATAACTGAGACGGTTAGGTCCACGATGGGGCCGAAAGGGATGGATAAAATGTTGGTTGACTCTTTAGGGGATATCACCATTACGAATGACGGTGCCGAAATATTAGATAAGCTGGATATCGAAAATGTAGCTGCCAATATGATGGTTAATTTAGCAAAATCTGTTGACAAAGAAGTTGGCGATGGTACAACTTCTGCGGTAATTTTCTGTGCTAAATTATTGGAAAATGCGTTAGAATTAATAGAGCAAGATATTCATCCTAAACCCATTACAAATGGATTTAAATTAGCTAGCAATAAAACTATTGAAATCATTGATCAAATTGCGGAAAAGATTTCCGAGGATAATGAAAAGATCCTCAAAGGAGCAGCAGTTACTTCTATGAACTCCAAAGATATTGCCTCAGCAAAAGAATATTTTGCCGATTTAGCGTTAAAAGCAGTTCGTCATGTAGCCGAAAAAAATGAGGGTCTATTATTTGATAAAGTAGATAACGTGAAAATAATCAAAGCACCAGGTAAATCTTTAAGAGATTCGGAATTGATCAATGGAATTTATATAGATAAGGAGAAATTAAATTCCAATATGCCAGATGTCATTAAGAATGGTAAAATCGCGATTATTCGCAAAAAACTGGAAGTGGTAAAATCCGAATATGATTCAAAAATTACAATTGATAGCCCTGAAAAAATCCAACAATTTTTAGATCAAGAAAAAAATATGCTTAAGGATTATCTCAAGTATTTCAAGAATCTCGGAGTGAATATGATTGTTAATAATCAAGACATTTCAGATAAATTCGGTGCGATGTTAGGAAGGGAAGGAATCGCAGCTATTAAAAATCTCAGTGATGATGATATCAAGTCCGTCCTTAATGCGACAGGTGGAATGCTAATTGATGATCTCAAAGATTTAAAGGAAGAGCATTTAGGATTTGCAGAAAAAATTAAATTTGAAAAAATTGGGGATGATGATTATACCATTTTTTCGGGATGCAAAAATCCAAAAACCGTTGCTATCTTATTGAAAGGAGGGCTTGACAAAATATTAAATACCGCTGAAATTGCACTTCATGATGTAATAAGCATTTTAGCGAAAATAATAGATACTAAAACTATCGTTGCTGGTGGAGGCGCAACTTATATCGAGGTTGCGAAGAGATTACGTACCTACGCTAATGAAATAAGCGGAAAAGAGCAATTAGCAATTCAAGCATTTGCCAACGCACTCGAGGAAATTCCGAATACATTAATAAGTAATGCCGGTTTAGATGTAATTGAGCGAATGACCGAACTGAGAGCTGCCCATAAAACCCCCGAGGATAAATGGATTGGTATTGACACAATTGAAAACAAAATCGGTGATAATTTTAAAAAAGGTATTGTCGAACCTGCAGAATTAATTAAGCATATTGTTAAATCTGGTGGCGAATTAGCGAATCTCATCCTTCGTGTAGACAGAATTATAAATAGCAAAACGGCAGAAAAAGACTAAAAAATCTACTATTTCCCACTAAAGTTTTCTTTCTTTTTATTTTCTAAGATTTAGTATAATTCATTAATTAATAAGTACATTAAC
>WJKD01000607.1 GCA_014729315.1 Promethearchaeota archaeon
ACTCCTCCTGGTCTAAATCCTTTACGACTTCCTTCCAAGTCTTTTCTGGATTGTCTACATAAATTTTTTTAACTATCCAATTTAGAGGAGAGACTATCCTAAGTCCATTTTTCTTATATTTTTTCATAAGTTTCACCGATACCTCCTCAAGAGTTAAGGCGTGGATTAATCCATGGTGAACTGATGTGAGAAAAAACCGAGTGAAACCTGCTTTAATATATCCTTCAATATATTCCTCGACGATGTTTCTGAACACAGAATGAGAAATATCTACACTACCTTTTGTTCCCCTGAGAGTTCCAGTTCCTATGGGAAGAGCAGGAACTTCAACAACAGTGTAATGTTTTTCTCTTTTACGCTCTTTTAATAATTCTTTAATTAACTCGTTCATCATTAAAGCTTCAATATAATCAGATCCCAATGGAAGAAAATTACCATGCGTTTCAAGCGGAGATATCGCGATAATAACTAATGCATCACTTATGTCTAAACGCTTTAGAATCTTCCGAGTGATTAGCTCGTATCTTACAACAGTAAGATTTTTATCCTCATATATCGGATCAGCATTGCTATAAGCCTCGTATAATTTAACTTTCTTCTCGTTTTTTTCCATAATTACTTCTCTCGCTTATAGTTAAGGTTTTTTAAACTTATTATAACCCAGATAATTTAATCATAAATTTTAGATTTATTCGTCTAATTGGATATTTATATTACCATATGTCCCTCCACCGCCAGGAGTGTAAGTAATCTCATTACTTCGAAACGCGCTGATAATATCAGCGATGCTTTTATCAACCTTTCTTATCTGTTCAATATTCACATCCACCAAAATATCGTATTCCTTTCCTAATTTGTTTATTAATTCGTTATACATTTTTAAGACAGTTTTACTTGTTTTTGTTTTAATCTGCTTTACAGCACAAATGATGTCTATTAGTGGTATAGCATTTATATAAGGGGGACGATGAGCGGGATGCTTAGGCTTTTTATACGAAGAGATTACATCAATTCTTTCGCTAACCCCCAAATTAATTTTAAAATTTTTTTCTTTTTCTTCTTTACAAGCAGGACAGATTATTTTTTCTTGAGCTACTTTGTCTATATAATCTTGGCGCGCTTGGAAAGGAGTGTTTGAGTAGTAGACGATAAAATCTTCAGTTATTGAGTACTGATTGAATATGGAATTAATTTTCTTTTTAGATTTCTTAAATAGTACTCTTCTTCGACATTTGTAGCAAAACATATTATAATATTTGCCTAATTTGGGATGTAAACCTAAGTTCAATTCAATTTTACGACTATCTTTTCTGTTTATTGCGAGCGAGATTTCTTCAAATGAAGGATGATCCAATAGCATTCTATTAAATTCTCTCCCCAGAGAACTTGGTCTTTGTGAATGGGCATCGCTATTACTCAAGAAAGAAACTTCTTTCAAACAATCTAACCTATCAGCAAGGTCTGTATTCGCAGAAAGACCTAATTCTAAAAAAGAAATTCGTTTTGTAGCGTCTTCGTAGCATTCTTCGAGGCTGCTAAAGCGTTTCTGACGAAATATCGCTCTAAATGGAGTAAACGCATGTGCAGGACCAATTAAGCATCCCAGATCAGTTAATAGATCAACTAACTCAGGAGGAGAAAGATTAACTCTCGGTCTCCCTCCCCACTCGTCTAATATATTCTTAGAATAAGGTTCTAACTTCTTTTGAACTTCTTGGACAACGTTAAAGTCTGGAAAAAAAACCACTTGGTGGACTGATTCCGAATCTTCAATTTCCGTCTGGAGGATAAAATAGATATCTTTATACTTATAAGATCCATCGTTATCTTTTTCGAGATGGGTTTTCATATACTTTAGCCATTCGGGCTGCAATATGTCACCCGTGCCGAGTATATCTAATCCTTTTTTAGAGCATGTTGAATACATTGTGTCCAAATCTAACGACTTTGAGACTGCTATAGAGTGAGGAGAATGGATATGTAAATCGGCGTCGAATAAATCCATGAATTATCTAGAACGAGATGGTATAAAAACTTAAGTTTATCGTAGTATTGAGTATTTAATAATTATTTCGTTCAGAAAGACTGCATATATCAATTTGTTAAACGAGTAAAAAGAATTCAAAATGTTCAGTCTAATTCTATCTGCTACTCAATTTTTTATTAATAAAATTTCTTAAATTTATGAAATTTGTTAGCTCTTTTTTAGAGTTTTTGAGGATATCATTTGAAGAGAAGTTCAAATTAGATATGACAAGCATCTTGGTATTTTTTCTTTCAATTCGGGAAATTATTTGTCTATTATGAGGTGTGTCTTCCAACTTATTGTTATATATATTTAACCAATTAAGTGAATTCAGTTCTGTAAGCCAGTTAGGAAGTAAGGTAAATTGGTTGCTGTCCAAACCTAAGTATTCAAGAGACTTAAATAACTTAATCTCTTCCGGAATCGCGTATAAATCACATCTCGAAAGTCCAAGACCGGTTATCTTATTATCTTTTACTTTAAAGCCAAATGTTCCAAAATATTGGATGTGTGATACAACGGGAATTTTCTTGTTTAACCTTCGTTCTATAAATTCAAGAGCTTCTAATTCTTTTGAAGGAAGTGATTTTTTAATCTTGTCGGCAGCTTTAAGTTTTTTTGATAATTTCGCTTGCTTTTTTACCTTATCGAAACAATTACAGCATAATATCTCAATATGAGAACTTTGCCATATTTCGATTAACTTCCTTGGACTTGTATCTATATTTATGGCGGAATATTGCCAAAATTTTAATCTTTTCTTACATTTCCAGCACTTTCTTTCCCGTAATAATTTATTAGTCACATATTTCTTAATATTCGCTTTCCGTAATTCGTCAAAGCATTTTTTGCATATTAGTTTGATATTTTCGTCCTGCCATAATTCCAACATTTTTTCAGGCCCAAGCGAATTATTATGATGATAGAAAAACCAAAAAGGTACTTTCTCACCGCAAAAGAAGCAATTTCGCTTTTTTAAATCAGTTAAACCAATCGGTCTTTTCTTAACTAGCTTATAAGCTGAGTTTCCTTTGGATTTCTTTTTTGCTTTATTTTCTGCGTTTAGAAACAATATACTCCACCATAATGATTAGGTTAACCTTCTATATAGCAAAGACGCATCGATTAAGATTTCTTAATGTTTAGTTCTCTATAATTATATTTGTTATATTTAATAATTATTGCCTTAAGATTATTTAATCTTCTTAATAAGTCTTTAAGATTAAATGTTAATATTTACTATAAGTCATAGTTATTAGGAGATTCTGATCTTACATTGAGACGCTTTTTTACGACATTCCTCTGCTTTTGAAAATTCATTTTTTTCCTCGTATATCAAACCGAGTGAATCCCAGAGATCGGGACTTGAAGGGGAAATTTCTATAGCTCTTTTTAAACAAGAAATAGAATTTTCATACTCTTTCTTCTCTCTGTAAGTCTCCCCCAGACTTTTCCAAATTAAAACATCATCTGGACGATATTCCAAAACTTTTTCTAAATATTGAATGGCTTCGTCAAACATGTTCAAATTAAGATAACTTTGAGCGAGGTTCTCAAATAATACCTCGTCCTCAGGATCTAACTTTGAAGCTTTCTTAAAACATTTAATTGCTTTCTTAAAATATTTCTTCATGCTATACGCGATTCCTAAACCATTCCACGCTTCTAGAGAATACGGATTATATCTCGCTGATTTTTTGTAAAATCTAATGCTTAAATCAAAATCTCTTAGATCTAAATACAAATCTCCTAAATTACAGAGAATATCGTTGTTTTTAGGAGAAACCTCCAAAGCAAGTTTATAATAGATTTCAGCTTTTTTATATTCGCTTCGCTCGTGATATACTTTTGCAAGGTTATTTAAGATGAGGAGATTGTCTGGATCTATTCTTAAGGCTTTTCTGAAGTAATTTATGGCTTTCTTTTCGTTCCCTAGTTCGATATAAATGAACGCAAGGTTATTGAGAGAATCTATCATTGTGGGATCCATCTCTAACGCAATTTTGTGATTTCTGATGGCTTCTTGGTAATATTTCTCGTGTTCAAGTCCTTTATCTTCGTAGGAATAAGCCAGATTATAATAGCCAATAGAATCCTCAGGATTTATTTCGATGGCTTTTTTAAAACAATCAATAGCGTCGTCGTAGTAACCATACGACGAATAGGACAAACCTAAGTTGTTCCACGCTTCTGAATTATAACGATCTAAATCGTCCACAACTTTTTTAAAACAATCAATCGCTTTCTCGTATTCGAAGTTCTCGTAATAATAATTGCCCAGATTTATCCATGCATCGATATCTGAAGGATCTAAGGTCACCGATTTCTTATAGCGATTGAGTTTATTCATTATTCCTCGTAATAAGAAGGAAAACAAACCAAAAAAAATTTATCTAAAATAATTTCACATAAGTTTTTAGTCTGAGTATTAAATTAAAAGACATAACCAAAATAGCTGGGGCAAAAATTTGTTCTTTTCAAAATTTCTATGGAAAACTTTTATAATAAATAGTCCCTAAATCATAATTCACTAACATAAAAAAGAATAAGAAAAGGTAATTGTATCTTTAATCTAACTTGAACGAAGATGACCACCTCTCGTATATTTTCAACCCATTTTAAAATATATTTCAAACTTTTACTCTATTAACTCAATTCTTTATTTTTCTCCTCCTTTAAAATTTTTTTATTATTATCATATATCTAAAGCGTCTATAATAAATTTTCTAAAGCATGATACTAAAAAACTCGTAATTTCTTCTTATATTATTTTCTATCTTTTTTGAAACTACCTCTTTTCCATTATTTTTGATTTATTTTAATTGAATATATCTCAAAAGACAAATAACTTAGTAATAATTCAAATTTCACTAGCTTCTTAGTTTTAATAATCCACCTCTTAAAATTTTTTTTTATAATTTATTATATTTTGATATTTTAATTATATATTAT
>WJKD01000608.1 GCA_014729315.1 Promethearchaeota archaeon
ATTTATTACCCTTTATGAGTTTAAATTTGAAGAAAAGTAAAAAAAATCTTACATTTTTCTCTTTATGTCTTTAACTCTAGATCTTAGAGTTACTTCGGTTATCTTAGCGACTTCTGAGACTTCTGCTTGCGTCTTTCGATCGCTGGTATTTCTGGCTGCCATATAAATTACAGAGGCTGCGAATCCTTTAGGATCCTTTCCCGTTCTTCTTAACCCGTTTTTAGTTGCCCTTTGGAGCATGTTTATTGCTTTTTGCTGCGTTTTCATATTTAACGACAAATCGTTCCCAAAACGAAACACTAACTGCTCGGCTGTGATTGGTTTATACTTCAAACCTAATTTTGGGAGTACTTCTTTAACGATTAATCCTAAAGAACGATGGACCGTTCTCCTGGGCGTCATAGCAACATCACAGACCTCTTCCAGCAATCGTGGAAATTCGTGTATTCTTATTGCAGCGTAAAGAGAGGCTGCAACGAAACCATCAATCGAGCGCCCCATTGTAAGCTTTTTCTCGGCGACAACGGTATATATTCTCCAAGCAGTTTCTTTAATATGCTCTGGAATATTCATTTTGGAAGCAAGCATGTTTAACTTTGGTTTTGCTTCCCAGAAGTTCCGTTCAATACTAGAAATCAATGATTTTTGAATTTTAGATAACCTTGAAAATAAAGTTTTACCTTTAGCGTTAATCGCCTGACCTTTTGAATCTTTTCTTGCGTTGGTAATTAAGGTTCTCGGACCAAATTCTCTCCAACGAGTTTCCGTTCTTTTTCTATTTTCTATTTCTTGTGCAGTGAAAGCTCTTCTTTCTTGACTTACGATATCTCTGCCGATAACCAATCCACAATTTATACAAACTTGATTTCCGTCCTTCGACTCAATACAAGGGTTACTGCAGCATTTCTCAGCATTCTTCTGATGATCATTTCTATATCTGGATAACCGATCTTTACAATTCTTATCCATTTTCTCATTACACCTTTTTTTGTAAATTTTAACTTAAATAAATAACATGGAAAGATAACAATTGAGAAATCCTTATCTACATTTTTAAATAATTATAAATCCCCGAATCGTAAAATAATACCTCTATGATATGGATATCAATAAGAAATTAATAAATAACCATTCGGAGGGAAGTTAATCTTTCAATAAAGTATATGTTGGATTAACAATTGTTAGGATAATAATGAAAATTCAACTATTTATGTTTTTGCATTTTATTTCTGTTGTATTAAAATAAACCAAACTCCACGTTACTTTTCATACAGTAATGAAATACTCTTTATTAATCTTTGAGTAAATATTGATAAATTTTTAGAAATTTTAATGAATTTTTATTCCCGAAATTTAGAATACTTTTAAATTTCATGACCACACTTTTTGCATACTCGAATTTTAGCATACATAGGCATATTTCCGATATATGTTAACGCTTTAGATTTATCTTCTATTGTTTTTATATCTTTTCCCACGACACCGCATTTGGGACAAACTAGCCGATCTTTACTAATTTCCTCCATTTCAGAAGGTTTAAACTCGCTTAATTCAAATTTCAAGCTATCTATTTGTTCTTTTTGTAATTCTATTAGTTCTCTTCCCTTCAAAGTCTCATCTTTTATCTCTTGCATGATAATTTCATTATCAGAAATCTTCTGATTCAAATCTCCAATTTGTTTAGAAAATTCAATTGCCTCATCTTTATAATTACTAATTTCTTTATCTTTTAGAGAGATTTGGGTTTCTAAAGTCTCTAAATTGGCTTCCAATTCCTCTATTTTTTGGTCTTTAGCGGTCGCTTCCTCACTTATTTTGTCCACTTTGAGTTCTAATTCCTCAATTTTTTGGTCTTTAGCGGTTGCTTCCTCGTTTAATTTATCGACTATGAGTTCTAATTCCTCTATTTTCTTGTCCTTACTGGAAATAATATCTTCAAGTTTATTTTTTTTGGTTTCTAATAATTCAATTTTTTTTTTAGAATTTTCTAATTCGAGAGTATAATAGTCTTTTTCTTTATTATATAGCTTGGCAAGATATTCTAATTCTGCTTCCTTGACTTTCAAGTTTTTTTCCAGATCTTCTGCTTTCTCTTCGAATTTTTGGGCTTTCTTTGCGAAGGCTTTCATTATTTTTTCGTTAAAATCATCAAGTTCAAACTTTTCCATTATTAAATCCCCTAAAACAAATACATAACTCTTAAATTTTTAAATAAAAGGTTTCAGACTCGCTTATTATGGAATCGATAATATACTACTATGAAAAAAGATGTTCTATTTATTCTTTTATATCATTTTTTTTTACTAGCTAATAGTACGAAATAATCTAAGAATTGAATTTGAGGAGAAAAAGGGAAATTCTAGGGATTTTATGGATGCAGAAAAAGATATTAATCCATATTTTGGAATCCAAATAATTATTAGGCAAGTAAACCTTCACTAAAATTCTTGAATTATAATCAAGCGCTTATAAATTTCTAAATATCTTTTAAACAATCCAAACCAACCAAATTCTTTTCTAACCTTGTCCGCGTAAGAATAATCTATTGTATCGTAAGAAACATCGTTTATATAGGAGAGAATCGCGGTCTTTATTCTATTTATAAATTCTGGAATTTCCGATTGAATTGGTTGATCAATAGTTTTCATTTTAGGAAGAGAAATGAATTTAATGTTTTTGCTAGGTCCGCATTTATTAACTAAGGTTTCTTGAATTCCTGGAATATCAGTCATGATAGCTTTACAACCACAAGCTAAAGATTCGAGTAACACTTTTGGAAAGCCATCGTAAAAACTGGGTAGAATAAATAACTCGGAGCTTCGAAAAATGCTCGCTAATTGCTCTTGGTCTATTTGTCCAAGTGCTTTTATCCTATTTTTTAGAGTAGACGCCATTTTGATTATTTTTTCTTTTTCTTCACCTTTTCCCGACCCAATAAGAAGGAGTTCGTAATCATGATTAGTCATCTCACAAACTTCTTTAAAGGCTTCAATAAGTTGAGGGACGCCTTTAGAATTACTTAATTTACCTGCATAGACAATTCGTTTCTTGTTTTTAACTGGTCTTTTTTGTTTTTTCTTTATCTTATTTTCGTCTGCTTCTTGAGGGTAAAATATTTCAGTATTAATTGCTTGACCAACAAAATAAAATTGAGAACTCTTCTCTAGCGATTCGTTAAATTGGTATAGGTTTTTTATTCTATTTTTTTGATTCTCATTAATTACTGCTATAGCGTCGAGTAAACGGATAGGATTGACGATATATTCTTTTAAATGCGGTGCCAAATAAATTTGTCTAAGTGCTGTATTATGACAAGTTGCCAAAATAGGAAGATTTTGAAAGAATACTCTACTTAGAGCTGTAACTAACCAGAGGTGATGAGAATGTACTACATTAGGGCGGAATATCTTATTCGCAATTATAAATTTCTTTTTAAAACCTTCTAAGTATTGTTCTGCCATTTTTAAGCTAAAGTCTGAAAATCTTGTGGAGTGGTAAGGCATTTGATCCGACATTCCCGCAATATAAAAAGGAATATCTACTTTTTCTCCTTCTTTATCAGACTTAAAAATAACAGGGAGAGTGCGTTTCTTATTAATTAATCCTTTTAACGGATCTTCTTTGCCCCCAGGATGTCCATAGATTACAAATTGTTCTAAGCCCGCTTTCTCTGTTTGTTTGATCAGATTAATCAGATTGATACCAGAACCTGTAAAATATGGTCTCTGACATATTACTCTGAGGATTCTGGGTTGATCATCACTTTTATTAGGAGATTTATAATCTTTTTGATGTCTATAATTTTTTAACTGTTTTAATAAATTTTTTTGGTTTTGCGGAAAAATATTACCATCTCGATAAGTAAATCAAATCAATAATGAGTACATTAGATTTTCTTCCTAAAAATATTTACAGATTAAGATTTATGGGAATTTTTATGAAAAATTTATCTCAATACAAGTCCAAATTAAAAGTAGAAAAATTCATTTAATTTAATAAGAATTCTACGGATAATTACCATGAAGCAATCAACTGTGAAGAAGCTAGCGGTTTTAGAAACCAAGGCTATTTAGTGAGAAACTCAACCTCTTCGGAGGTAAAAGGCATTTTCAGAATAGTCAAGAGATGTTCTGATTCGAAAAAACCGAATAACCGCGTATTTAGATATTCCATGAATCATTTATAAGACTCATCAGTCTGAATGCAGTAATTTGTCTAAGTTTTTATATTGCTTTTTATTTTGAATAATTATTAATCATAGTACTATTAAAAAACTTAACCATGAGCAGTGAAATTTTATGGAAAAAAGATTTGTAATACCTACCCTCGCAGCAATCTTTCTTACTATCGTGGTATTGATTCTCGGATTTCTTCCTTTACTTTTAAATGTTGACGCAGTCGATTTAATTCCAATTATACCGGGTGGTGTCTTAACTGATGTAATAATATCTACAATGATACCGTTTATTTTCATGATAGCGATGATATTTCTCGGTCCTTACCTTGCGATTTTATTTGTAAAAATGCATAATCTCATCAAATTGAAGAAATACGATTATTTTATTATTACTTTAGAAAAAAAGCTTCCAGGAAAAAGAATTCTAATCCGGACGATATTTCCGGGTTTATTAGCAGTGAATATAGCAATTTATATCACTCTTTATGGTGATTTTAATTACTTATTTCATTATCAAGGAGCGGATCCTCGACTTGTTCCTGTAGTAATCGAATATGCGTCTATAATTGTGGGAATTCCTATTGCAGCTATTGTAGTCCTACCAATTTGGATGCTACAATCTTCGGGTTTAATGTGCTTTAGAAAAACAGATTTATACAATCGACCAATTACTCCTGATATCGAAGGTGTTGGACATTTCTACACTAATCTACTTAAGGGATATGTAGGAATCTCGACAATTATTTCTTACAGCTTGATATTATATCAATATTTAACTACAACGAGAAATACTGCTATTTTAGTTGTGTTTGTCGATCCAATAGTCATAATCTTCTTGTTTATGCCAATATCGTTAATTCTTGAAATCTTAGCTAATAAGCTTAATAAAAGATTATATAAGAAATATCAAAAAATAGGAATCGACCCCGAACCAAAACAAATTAAGATAGAATAAATCAACACCATTTACCTTCTTTTTTTTTCTTGAACATTTTTTCACCATTTTCTGTATTTAAATCGTGGAATAAAATATTCTATTTGGAATTTTAGTTTTTATAATGTGTAATTTTAAATTCATTCAATTGAAATAACTAGTAAATTATACATTTTTAGCAGAAAATAAGAGATTTGGAGGGAAAAAAATGATAAAGAGTATTAATCCATCCACTCTTGAATTAAACGGGAAAGTTGAGGAAACGCCAATAGAAAAAATTGCCGAGATATATCGTAATTCTCGTAAAGCTCAGAGGGAATGGTCAAAGATTCCATTGGACGAACGAGCCCGAAGAGTCGTGAAAATTAACGAAATAATTTCCAATCAATTCGAGGAGATATCTTTATTGATTTCCAAGGAGGTGGGTAAGCCCCCTTCTGAAGCTTTTGTGAACGAGGTTTATGGAGTCGCAGATTCCACATTCCATTATTATTCAACAATAAATGATATTTTAGGAAAAGAAAAAAACGTACCACTTAATTTCTACGAATCATTGGATAAAAAAAGTTTTATCTTGCGTAAACCAATAGGCGTCGTGTGCGTCATTGGGCCTTATAATTATCCCTTTACTATTCCTTTTCAGCAAATTGTTCAGAGCCTTATGGCCGGCAATAGCATTGTTTTCAAACCATCGTCAGAAACTGTTCTCGTAGGAAAAAAAATCCAAGAAATATGCGAAGCTCTCGATTTGCCTGAAAATTTGGTACAAACCGTTTTTGGAAGTGGCTCTAAGCTAGGAAATCCTCTAATTGATGACGCTGACAAGGTGATATTTACAGGAAGTACTGCAACGGGTAAAAGGATTATGCAACGGGCGGCAAATACTTTAACGGAAGTGTCTTTAGAATTGGGTGGAAAATCGGCCATGATCGTATTTCCTGATGCGAACCTCGAGAGAGCAATAATGGCGGCTCGATGGGGAGTTTTCACGAATTCGGGCCAAGTATGTGCCTCAGTTAAAAGATTATACC